>JALWQD010000231.1 GCA_026994735.1 Gammaproteobacteria bacterium
GGCGTTCGCACCCTGTCGGGATTGTAATGGGACTGCAGACCTGCCTGGCCCATCTGGCAGAGTTTGCCTGTATTCACGGGTGAAGCCGGGTTGCCTTCCAGCTTCAAGATACGCCCTTCACGTACTCGTCCATGGACACCGCAACCTGCAGGACACTGACGACATGTACTTGCGTACCAAACCCCGATACCGGGAATAACATATTCTTCCGGAGTCAGATATGAGACAACTGTCTCCTTACCTTCTTCCAGCGTCACCGTTGTCGGCATATCACAACCGGCAACAGTGGCCCCCACACCCCCCCAACCCATCAGTTTGAGGAAATCCCTGCGCTTGATCTTATTCAGACTCATGAGAATCTACTCCAATTTAAATCGCCGCTTCCAAAACCAAGGCCATCGCCATCACTTGTGACATTTCCAACAGTCAAAGGGACCATTGTTGTCTTCATGACACTGGCGACAGAAGCCCATATTGAGCGGTTTATTCTTTTTCGCAACAGTCATCTTCTTTACATCACCATGACAGAAGGCGCAGACCTCGGAAACGTTCTCCACGTCCATTCCCTTATTCTTGAAAACAAACCTTCTCAGGTGTTTCTCATGTGTAAAGTGAACAAAATCCGGTACATCATGAACCTTTTTCCATGGTGGTGGTTCACGTTTTTCCCAGTACTCGGTCAGTTTTTTAATGCGTGGTTTGTCGGTCGCAATAACGCTGTGACAACCCATGCATTTACCGGTTGGAGGTATACCCGCAACCTTGCTGCGACGAGCATAGGTGTGACAATACATGCAGTTTATTTTATTGATATCCGCATGAATATAGTGTGGAAACTCAATCGGTTGCTCAACATCCTCACCAGAATACGTTCCGGAGGGAGGCACAGCATTTGGCACAGAACTTTGGCTGTGCTTACCGGCAGAAAATGCCTGCATTGAGAATGTACTGAGCGTGATGCCCAGAAGAAATGTTAGAAAAATATACGAAGCAGTAGCCACGCCGGATCGTTTAACGATCTTGCTACTGCACCCAATTGAACGTCTTAAAGACATTAGATGATTCGCTACCATCTCCCCCTCAATCCCTGTCCTGATTTCTGGTTATTTGTCAGCGCAACCAGAAAAGGGATTATCTGCTGCAATCAGCCTGATCACAGCCCCCCCCCGGAGGCACCACCATTTCGACCAAACAGACCTACCACCAGACCCCTCTTTAAAAAAATGCGGGAGTTCGCCCAGCAAACCTGTCTTCGGCAAAGATAAAACACTTTAAACTTTGAGGCTGAGCAGAGTGTGCCAATGACTCACCTCCACCCTTAATTCTACCCACCAACATGTTCTGCAAGGTGGGTTATGGAAGCCTGAATCCTAGACCATCAACAGCGTCACTGTCAAACAACATCGGCTTATAAACGATACAATTCACGCGGTTAATGATGAATTTTCCAGAGCCTACAAGGGCCTGGGAAACATGTCACAACCACGCTATACCGGATTATTGCAGTCAACAAATTCCCATTGCAGGGAAAAGCGCTCTGCCAGATGCCTGGCCAGTGCCTGGACACCGTAACGTTCCGTCGCATGATGGCCAGCGGCAAAGTAGTCAATTGCCAATTCACGACAGACATGCGTTGTCTGCTCGGAAACCTCGCCGCTGATGTAGGCATCGATACCAGCCATTGCCGCCTGCTCACAATAACGCTGGGCGGCACCTGTACACCAGGCAATCGTTCTTATTGGCGCCGATCTACCGCCAATATATAACGGCTTATGATCAAGCTTTTCCTGTAACAAAGCGGCTAGCCCCGCCGCAGACAATGGCTGCGCCAACCGCCCCACCAGCGGCAAGCCACCACATGCCGGCAAGACAGTTGCCGAGTCAATACCCAGTCGCATGCCTAACTGGCGATTATTACCGAGTTCCGCATGAACATCGAGGGGCAAATGGTAGGCTAGCAAACTGATATTATGGCGCAATAGTTTTTCCAGTCGCCGCTTTTTCATGCCGCTAATGGCTGCGGCTTCCCCTTTCCAAAAATAACCATGATGTACCAGCAACAGATCGGCGCCTGCATCGGCAGCCGCTTCAACCACATCAAGACTTGCGGTCACAGCAGCCGCAATCTGGCGCACATCATGACGCCCCTCGACTTGCAACCCATTCGGCGCGAAATCATTAAAACGGTCAATCTCAAGCAAATCATTACTGTAAGCCACCAGCTCTGAAAGTTTCACCATCACTGCAGTCCCTTATTTTTCCTCTAAAAACATTCGCTTACGACCTGCAAGAGCAGAATCAGCGACTCATCTCATCATCAGCCAACCGTAGCGTCATTGTATTCACACCTTGAGCATCAGGAATAGAACTGAATTTGTTTCCCCGATAATATTGACAATTACGGGACAAAGCCGCATATTATCCGACCTTTGTATTTTTACCATTAAGCATTAATTGTATTCAGGAGCAAACCTTGGCCAATTCAGCACAGGCAAGAAAACGGGCTCGTCAGGCAGACAAGCACAACAAGCACAATGCGGCTATGCGTTCGACAATGCGTACCGCCAACAAGAAGATTACCAAGGCTATTGACGAGGGCGACGCAGAAACCGCAAAGAGCGCTTATCTGGCAGCCGTACCGATTATTGACCGCATGGCCCGCAAAGGCATCATTCACAAGAACAAGGCTGCGCGCCAGAAGAGTCGCTTGAACCAGAGCATTATCAAGCTTCAAGCCTGACTGACCTCTTCCTCTTGCACTCTGGTAGCCGCTGGCCCGGCTACCAGAGCAGCCCAGGGTCACTGACAGGGAAGAATCACACCAACAGGGCAAGATTATCCCGATGGATCAGTTCGGGGTCACCGCCATAGCCAAGAATATGGCTAATTTCACTGCTCGCCTTACCGATGATTAGCCTTGCTTCAGCAGAGGCATAATTAATCAAGCCACGCACTATCTCGTTCTCATCGGCATCGACGCAGGTGACAAGATCACCGCGCGAAAACTCGCCTTCCACGCGCACCACACCGACAGGCAACAGACTCCTGCCTGCTTCAGACAATGCCCGCACTGCCCCGTCATCAAGCAGCAAACGCCCTTTCACCTGCAGTTGCCCGGCCAACCACTGCTTGCGCGCCAGCAACGGCGCCTGGGTAGGCAGGATCAAGGTCCCCTTCGCCGTCCCGGATGCGACCTGGACAAGAATCCCTTCATCCTCGCCAGCTGCGATCAACGTTATCGTGCCAGAGCGTGCTGCGCGTTCCGCGGCGAGCACCTTGGTCACCATACCACCTCGTCCCCATGAACCTGGACGGCCGCCGCCAGCCATCCGCGCCAGTTCAGGATCCCCGGCTTGCGCCTCTTCTATCAGACAAGCATCCGTATTCTGGCGTGGGTCTTTGTCATACATTCCCGGCTGATCGGTCAGCAGAACCAGCAAATCAGCCTCGATCAGGTTGGCAACCAGTGCTGCCAGGGTGTCATTATCGCCAAAACGTATTTCCTCAACGGCGACGGTATCATTTTCATTGACCACAGGCACAACCCCCAGCCGTAACAAGGTTTGCAAGGTACTGCGCGCATTGAGATAACGACGGCGACTCGCCAGATCATCGTGGGTCAGGAGAATTTGTGCTGTCTGCCGACCAAAACGTTGAAAACTATCCTCATAAACCCGAATCAGACCCATCTGACCAATCGCTGCTGCGGCCTGCAGATCATGTAATGCTGTCGGCCGCTGCGACCAGCCGAGACGCAGACCGCCCTCGGAAACAGCTCCGGAAGAAACCAGAACCACCTCTATTCCTTGCGCCTGCAAAGCAACAATTTGCCCGACCCAGGAAGCAATCAATTCACGATTGACACCCTTGCCATCATTCGTCAACAGTGAACTGCCAACCTTGACAACCCACCGCCTGGCCTTATTCAGCCTCTCTTTTCGCGACATCGTCATGACCGTCGTCAGCCTCCGACTGCGCTAATTCCTCAAGATAAATGGCAATCCGTTCACAGAGTACTTGCGTTCCCTGACCATCAACACCAGAAACAGCAAACCAGGGTCCCTGCCAAGCCAGCGCATGGATCAAATCCTGGCTAAATGCCTCGCGTTCTTCGGGGGCGATAAGGTCCATCTTATTGAGCACCAGCCAGCGCTCTCTTGTCGGCAATTCACCCTGACCAAAACGAGCCAGCTCATCCTCGATCATACGCAACGCACGCAGTGGCTCGTGCTCCGGATCCATCGGTGCAACATCAATCATGTGCAATAACAAGCGAGTACGTTCAAGGTGTTTTAGAAAACGGATACCAAGCCCCTGGCCATCGGCAGCACCCTCAATCAGCCCGGGAATATCGGCAACAACAAAACTTTGCCCGTCAGCAACAGAAACCACACCAAGGTTCGGATAAATCGTTGTAAACGGGTAACTGGCAACCTTTGGTCGGGCAGCTGAAACAGCACGGATCAACGTTGACTTACCGGCATTTGGCAAACCTAACAGGCCCACATCCGCAAGCAACTTCAATTCCAGACGCAAGCGTCGCGTTTCGCCCTCGGTCCCGGATGACGACTGCCTGGGTGCCTGGTTAACACTACTCTTGTAGCGAGCATTCCCCAGACCATGAAAACCACCACGAGCGACCAGCAGCCGATCCGTATCACGCAGTAGTTCACCGATAAATTCTTCGCTGTCAGCCTCCCAAACCTGGGTACCAATGGGCACGGCAATCAGTAAATCTTCTGACCCTTTGCCGGTACAGTTGCTTCCTCTCCCTTGCTCACCATTGCGAGCAGAAAAGTGTCTTTTATAGCGAAAATCGACAAGCGTATTTAGCCCCCCATCAGCCACCAGATAAACACTGCCGCCATCGCCACCATCACCGCCATCTGGCCCCCCGAAAGGAATAAATT
>JALWQD010000232.1 GCA_026994735.1 Gammaproteobacteria bacterium
GGGCAAGACAACACTCAGCCATGTCCTTGCACATAGCCTGGGGCTGGCCTATCAGCGCATCCAGTTTACCAGCGACCTGTTACCCGCTGATATTCTTGGTGTCTCGGTCTTCGACGCCGAACACAGCCGTTTCCGCTTTCACCCCGGGCCCGTGTTTGCGCAGCTCGTCCTTGCCGACGAAGTCAACAGAGCAACACCGAAGGCACAAAGTGCTTTGCTCGAAGCCATGGAGGAATACCAGGTGACTACTGATGGTGAAACGCATCCCTTGCCGTCACCATTCTTTGTTATCGCCACCCAGAACCCGAGCCAGCAGGTAGGTACTTTCCCACTTCCTGAATCGCAGCTCGACCGCTTTCTCATATGCCTGACGATGGGGTATCCCGATAGCGATGCGGAACGGCAACTGCTCCGTGGACGCCAGCCTCGTGACCTGATCGAAGACCTGCCGTGTCTGATCCCCCCCCAGACGCTGCTGGAAATTCAGCAGCAAGCCAGCCAGGTCAAAACCAGCGATGCCCTGCTGGATTATCTGCAGGCACTCCTTGCATTCAGTCGTCAGGCTGTCGAATTCCGCAATGGCCTGTCGCCGCGGGCAGGCCTGGCACTGTTACGTTGCGCCCAGGCCTGGGCCTTAATGTCAGGCCGCAATCATGTCATTCCGGAAGATGTTCAAGCCGTTCTGCCCGGTATTGTCCGGCATCGACTACAGCCCAGCGGCAAAGGCCAGGTCCTCTCAGTCGACGACCGTATCGCCCTGATGTCGTCCGTAGCCGTGCCCTGACGGTCTGCAACCGGCCCGTTAATAGAGAATGGCTGAAACATTGGACGCAAATGACTGATGCCAGGTTATTAACCCGACCAGGGAAACCAAAATGTCATTCTCTATCGCCTCATTACCGCATCGCTTTTATCGCCTGCTACAGATTGAGCGTCGCCAACAACCTCGCCGGGCGCACCCGGTCACGCTGGCCCAGTCACGCATATTCATTCTCCCCAGTCGCAATGGCTGGGGTTTCTCGGTATTGATCATTGCGATGTTGATCGCTGCCACCAACTTTGCCAACAGCAGCCTCTTCATCTTGACGTTCCTGCTCACCGGCATCCTGTTGGTCACCATGTTTCATACCTACCGCAACATGTCGGCGCTGACCTTTCATCCCGGCCATGGCAGCCACTGTTTTTGTGGCGAGCAAGCCCCCTTCGCCCTGCAAATTGAAAACCCCTCGGCAAACACCCGCCAGGGACTGGATTTTGAGCTGCAAGACCAGACAACAGAGTGTGCAGGTATCCATGTCGAAAAAGGTCATACTCATTTGACCATCAGCATAACCAGCAAACAGCGGGGACGATTGAGCATGCCTGTCTTGCTCATTTCCAGTCGCTACCCATTCGGTCTCTTCCGTGCCTGGTCCCGCGTCCGGCTGGATACAGAATGTATCGTTTACCCCCGTCCTGCCAATGACGGGCCAGCGCCGCCACGGAGCCATGGTCATAACGACAGCGAAGGCATCAGTAACAGTGGCCAGGATGACTTCATCGGATATCGCAATTACCAGGTAACCGACTCACCGCGCCATGTCGACTGGAAAGCTGTCGCACGCGGGCGGCCGATGATGACAAAACTGTTTTCATCGGCAGGCGATGATGAGTGGCTGCTCGACTGGAACAGTCTTTCGGCAGCAGATGACGAACAACGTCTCAGCCAACTGAGCCGCTGGATACTGATGGCCGAGGCTGGCAGTCGCCGCTACGCCCTGCAACTACCGGGTCAAACCCTCGAGGCATCCCGGGGAGAAGCGCACAAACACCGCTGCCTTACCGCACTCGCAGTCTACGGACTCGATCATGAATAAGACAAATGTCCACACACAGCCGGCACTCTTTCATGGTCTGATGGCGAGCATTTGTATGACGCTTATCGGCCATGCAAACCACCTCTCGGCAATGATTACGATCACTGGATTACTCTTTCTCGGCTGGCGGTGGTGGCTGATCATCAATAATGGCAAGGGCATCGAAAGTCGCTGGCTGCGTATCTTCCTGACAATCGCTACGATTGCCATCGTGATCACCCAATATGGCACCATCGTCGGTGCCGATGGCGGTACAGCCCTGCTCTGCTTGATGCTGGCATTAAAAGCGATCGAAACACGCCATCAACGCGACCTTGTTATCGCCGCCCAAATTGGTATTTTTCTCGCAGCCAGCCTGGTGCTCTTTAATCCTGCTGCCAGCACTCTTCTTTTCGCTACCATCAATATCTGGTTGTATCTCACACTGTTGCTGGCTGTTTATAGCCAGAAAAAACAGCTGAACCGGGTCGCAGTTATCAAACAACTGCGTTACTCCGGCTTTCTAATGCTGCAAGCCTTGCCGATAATGATTGTCCTGTTTTTTCTCTTTCCACGCTTGCCTGATCCCATCTGGAGCCTGCCCAGAGCCTCGCAAGGGGGCGGCATGACCGGGCTGGATGACAGTATGTCTCCTGGCAATATCAGCCATTTGAGCCAATCTGACGCCATCGCCTTTCGTGTTCGCTTCGATGGCAGCATACCCGACAATCAGCGCCTCTACTGGCGCGGCCCGGTACTTTGGGACACTGATGGTCGCACCTGGAACAATCGCCACCAGAGCCAGCCGTTATCTTCCTTGCGCCAGCAGATCGAGTTTTCCGGTAACGGTGACCGCTATCAAATAACGCTCGAAGCACACGGCCGTCATTGGATGTATGCCCTTGACCTGCCAGCAACAATACCGCAGAAGGCCAATCTCAATGCTGATTTTGTCCTTATGGCCAAGGAATCAATCAACCAGCGACAACAATACCGCGTCACCTCATACCGTCACTACGTCACCGCTCCCTTGAGCCGCCAGGAGCGCCAACGTGCCTTGCGCTTTCCCACTGAGCACGCGGAAAAGACACGTGCACTCGGGCGACAATGGCGCCGAGAATCCGAAACAGACCAGATGCTCGTCAAACGGGCTCTGAATTACTTTCGACAACAACCCTTTCACTACACTCTCGAGCCACCGCGTCTTGGCAGTCACCCGACAGACGAATTTCTCTTCAGTACAAGAAAAGGTTTTTGTGAACACTACGCCGCCGCCTTTACTCTGCTGATGCGTGCCGCAGGTATCCCGGCGCGTATTGTTACCGGCTATCAGGGGGGTGAATACAATAACGTTGGCAATTATCTCCTTGTCCGCCAACGTGACGCTCATGCCTGGAGCGAAATCTGGTTCCCCCATCAGGGCTGGGTGCGCGTCGATCCAACAGCCGCCGTCTCACCATTACGCATCGAGCGAGGCATTGATGATGCCCTCAGCGAAGAAGCGTTTGCATCGGACCGCACAGGATCAGCGAGACTCTGGCGACAAACCCGTTACAGTTTCGATGCCATTGGAATGGCCTGGAATAATTGGGTGCTCAATTTTGACACCAACCTGCAAACATCGTTATTCGCTACACTTGGCATTTCCAGCTGGCCAATATTGGCCCTTGCCCTCACACTGGCATTAACCGCAGTGATGGCGCTCCTGATCATTGTAATCAAGCATAAAGACCGAGCCATTAACGACCCACTGGCAGCTATCTACCATGTTTTTTGCTCTAAACTTGATCGATTGGGCCTTCGTCGCCAGGCTGCTGAAGGAGCACAAAGCTACGCCCGCCGTATTGCTGCCATGCGCCCGGACTTGGCCGAACAAGTCCAGCTGATCTGCAAACAATATAATGATCTCCGTTATGGCCAGGCCGATGCCAGCAGCCAACAGCAGCTACAACGTGCCGTGCGCCAATTTCATCCCCGTCGACAAGACAGCCAAACGTCCCGCCCCTGACGGCTATATTCAAACGCTGTTATCGGGCATCATACGGGCATGCTCAAAGACGTTGAACTAGAGAACAACATGACCCAGGCAGCCGACCGCTGTGTTAAATGTGGTCTCTGTCTGCCCTACTGCCCCACCTATGGCCTGCTGCAAAACGAGAATGACTCCCCACGTGGACGTATCAGCCTGATTCAGGGTCTGCTCTCGGGCCAGCTTAGTGCCAGCCCTTGCCTGACCAAACACCTGGATCGCTGTCTCGATTGCCGCGCCTGCGAAAAGGCATGCCCCTCCAATGTTCCCTATGGTCAGTTACTCGATGACGCCCGCCACTGGCTGGAACGAACATCAACAGCACAAGAAGCGACGCCAGAGGATAATCTGCTCAAGCGCAATCAGACACTGATTCGCTTCTTGACAGCAGAGCGCCCAGGGAGGCAATGGCTGTTTTTTCTGCTGCGCCTCTATCAGGCCAGCGGCATGCAATGGTTGTTGCGCAAAACTCTCTGGCGCAAGCAGCGCGGGCTTGGCCGACTGGAAAGCCTGCTGCCAACACTAAGCCGCCCCTTGTCAACGATCGATTTTAGCGCCATGGCTCAGCCACAGGGACAAGTCGCGCTGTTTAGCGGCTGTCTGGGAAAGGATGCCGACAGCCGCACACTGCGGGCGGCAACGCTGTTGCTCCGTCATGCCGGTTACCAGGTTCATTGCCCTCCTCGACAACGCTGTTGCGGTGCCCTTGACCTGCACGCTGGCCGGCACAACGAAGCTGCTGCCTTGGCGCAGGAAAACATGGCCGCCTTCGGGCTGCCCGCAATAATCGCCGTCATCAGCACAGCAAGTGGCTGCGAAATCACTTTAAGGGAATACCAACAACGCTACGGAAAACAATTACCTGTCATCGATATTTGCCACTTCCTCAAACGTCATAATGACAACAACAGTGGCCGAAAATTAAGCTTCCGAGCCTTGTCTGCAGATGTCATCATCCACACTCCCTGTAGCCAAAAACTGCTGCCAGGAGCCGTCGGTGCCAATGAACAAATGCTGGCGCAAATCCCGGAAATCCGCC
>JALWQD010000233.1 GCA_026994735.1 Gammaproteobacteria bacterium
ACCTTTCACCTCGACCTCGACACGCGAAAAATTGACCGAGAACAACTCCTTGACCTTATTGAAGAGAAACGTAAAGGCCTGGACAAGCTACCCGTCACCCACGTTAGCTGGCAGGACGCCAACAACTATTGCCTCGCCAATGGCAAGCGCCTGCCCACTGAAAGCGAATGGGAAACAGCGGCGCGAGGCCCCCAGGGTCTGAAATTTCCCTGGGGCGATACCTGGTCCGATAAAAAAGCCAATGTTGGTGCTGATCCCAGCAAAGAACCGGGCCCCATGATCGTCGGTTCCTTTCCTTCCGGACGCTCACCCTATGGTCTTGAAGACATGGCGGGTAATGTCATGGAATGGGTTGCGGACTGGTACCAGGCCTATCCAGGTAGCGACTATCAAAACAAGTCCTTTGGTGAGCACTACCGCATTGCCCGAGGTGGTGGCTGGGGCGGTGTTGGTCACTATATTCTTGGCCACTTTTACCGTACGGCCTATCGCTTCAATCTGCGCCCAAACTCACGCTACAACGACCTTGGTTTCCGTTGCGCCCAGAACGGAAACTAAACGGGCCCCAGGCGACCTCTAAACACCGGCATCAAATCGATATAATTAACGCGTACGGGCGCCTTTTGTGGCGTCGTCAAGGTCAGGGCTACCATGACAAGCACCAAAACCTCTTTAATCTGTCGGGGTATCGCCATCAGGCCCGGCGCCAGGCGTATAAATGGGTACGGGGAATGGGGCGACATTGCTTCCCTTGTGCGAGAGTTTGCTAATCTTGGCCATGCCCTGTTTCCGCACTTCATCCAGCCGGATAATTGAATGCATAGGAATATAGGTCCGGCTGACATCGGCAAACTCCCCCTTCAAGCGCTCTTCAGCAGGGTCAACCACAACTGAACTGCGCTCGCCGAAGACAATATCCTCAACTTCGATAAAACCGTATAAATTCCCCTGATACACATCGCGGGCATAGATCTCATAGACCTTGCCCTGATTATGAAAAATAATGCGATAAAGGTAACTGTCCGTCATAGCGGCTGCCCCCCAGATAAGAATATTCGTCTGCTAGCGACTAGCAGAGCATCCTGACAAAGCGATCAAAACAATATCCGTGGCAGAGACAACAAAGGACGCAGAAACATCACGGGAACCTGTAAGCATTTGATCAATTCAGGGCGAGCTTACCGCATAAACAGTGACTAAACAAAAGCATTGCCAAGCCCAAGTCCACGCTCATCACCAGTGTCTGCAAAAACTCCGGGAACAAAGTACCCGCATCTTGCGCGTCAGTGAATGGCACGCCTATACTCACAACTGTAGCAAGGCCAATAATTATACATTCCAAGAACAAAGGACTCACGCCATCCACCCCTATCGACAGGCCCAGCAAGGATGAACCAGAAGCCCTTACGCACCCTCCTGCTATGGATACTCTGGGCCGCCATGGCCATCATGGCCTATACACTGCTCTATATGGACAGCGATGTCTGGGGCTTTGTCCGCAATGACAGTAGCCGGATCACCTGGTTAATCCTGATTCTTTTCGCGATTGGTCTTGCTGGTAGCTTCATCCTCGCTATCAAGCTGACACTGGAAACGATGATCGCCTTCCAGATTGAAGAATTGACTCGCAATGGTGGCCTGAAAGAGATTGCCGGGCGGCGCTACCGCTTTGCCATCGGGCGATTCTTCCGCCATTTAAAAGCGACCATCGAGGGCAATGGCCAACCTGAAATCGAGTCCATGCTCAATGTTGAACTGGCCAGCTATCAGCGGATGAGTCACAGTACCGAAGTGATTGGCAATCTGCTTATCACACTGGGTCTGATCGGCACCGTCATGGGACTGACCCTGACTCTGACCGGCCTTACCGGCTCACTCGAAGCTCTCGGAGAAGATCAGGAACTGTTGCTTGCCGGCTTACGGCAGGCCATGGCCGGCATGGGTACTGCGTTCTACACCACACTGCTTGGCGCTGTCCTCGGTGGCGTTCTGCTGCGTGTCTTTGGCCAAATCACCGAACACGGTTATGACGCTCTCTACGACAAGGTCGTGCACACCTGCCTGGTTAATTGTTCTGCTGACCTCAAAAGTACTGCTGAACGTGATATGCGCTTTCTCGCCAGCGAGCTAGCCATGCTCGGCGAGCAACTTGAAGAACTGCAGCCAATCTTCATCGCTTCCCAGGAGGCCATGGGCCGTCTGCGTCATGAAGCCTCGGCCATGCGTCAGCAAACCCAGGAAGAAAACCGCCTGCTGCGGGAAAACATTCAGCTACGCCAAACCGATGCCCGCCTCATGCTCGAAGAAATCAAACGGCTACGTGCATTCAACCGCCCCTGGTCCTTGCGCCTGCGCCATCTGCTGGGTAGCAGCAAAGATGATGACCAGGACAGCAGAAGCTGATGCGTAGACAGCAGAGACAGTCATCCATCAATATTCATGAAAGCTTTTCCGATATTGCCCTGCTGATGTTGGCAACCTTCATATTCCTGCTCGTTACTATCTTGATCACTTCGCGCATGGCTGAGGAATACCAACTACCAAGACTCAAAAAAGAACTGGCCGCAATGAAAGCCCAGGCGCAAGCGCAAGACCGTGAAAAACAACGTCTGATCAATGATCTTGATGAAATGGCCGGCATGAGCACAGAGCGGCAGATCAACAATGTCCTGCGCAGCTTGCAACTGTCAACAGGCCAGGGAAAGAAAGATTTTGACCTTTTCATAGCCGGGTTACGTAAAATCCCCGGACACTCGCTACACCTGCTCGTCGATGCAACAGGATCGATGCATGGCGTCTCGGACTTTCTTATCCCACTGCTACGGGTCATCGTCGTCCGCTCGGGCAAACACCTTGATGCCATCACCTGGTTTTCTGACCAGCAGGCGGAGACCTATACCGGCTCCATGGGTGAGATGTTTGACAAGCTCATCGGCGGAGCCCCTTTCGTCGGCGCCACCGAAACCATCGGCGATGCCTTTATCAAGGCGGCCAGTAATATGCGTACCCCCGGTGCCTACCTGTTACTCGGTGACGAGCCCTCGGACGACCAGATCCAGTTCAGCAAAATCCCGGCACCAGTCTTCACCCTGCCCATTGGTCGCAGCAATGAAACAACTCTCTGGCAATACCGCAAACTGGCAGACAAGACGGGCGGAAAAATGCTGACTCTCTCTATCCAGTAGACGGCCACTTGAGCAGCGGCAGGCATCGCAGTTAACGCGTTAACTGCGTCACAATCCATTGATCAATTGTCGGCTTGTGAAAGCGAATCTGGCTGCCGACTTTCAACCTCCCGGGCAACTCCAGTCGATAAAGTGTCGCTCTGGAAATACTCAGATAGTGACAAAGTTGCGGTATCGTCAACAAGGTCTGGGCAATGGCATCCGTTTCAACAGGAATAACACCGGGAACATTCAGCAATGATGCCTGCTGTACCGCTTTATCGCTCTTCCGCTGCTTGTTTTTCTTCTTTTTGCCCTTTGCCATTAAAGTGACCTCGAAACCGCTGTCAGTATAAAAGCCCACGCATCATACTGAAACAGCATGAGATGGCCTGATCAACTTTCTCAACGACGGTCGAGGAAAAAACTTGAGGCAAAAAATTTACCCGCATTCAAAGCAGACAAACCATCTCCCCCAGCTTGGCTGTCAATTTCAGGTTTTCGCCGTAATCGACAGGGCAATCGATAATACTGACAGTATTGTCTGCCAATGCCTGCTTCAGAATCGGCAACAGCTCTTCCGTTTTATTAACCCGGTATCCCTTGGCACCAAATGACTCGGCATATTTGACAAAATCCGGATTTCCGAAATGCACACTGGTACTGCGCCCAAAAGCACTCATCTGTTTCCACTCAATCAGACCATAGGCGCTGTCGTTCCAGATCAGGATCACCAATGCCAAACCGAGTCGCATCGCTGTTTCAATCTCTTGCGAATTCATCAGAAAACCGGCATCGCCGGTAACCGCCACAACCGCGCGCCCTGGACAGGCAAGACAGGCAGCGACAGCACCGGGAACAGCAATCCCCATACTCGCAAAACCATTGGAAATAATACAGGTATTCGGTTCTTCACAGCGAAACATACGCGCCATCCAAAGCTTGTGCGCGCCAACATCGCAAACCACAATATCATCGAGCCCCATGGCGGTACGAAGATCCCAAATAATCTTTTGGGGTTTGACCGGAAAGGCATCATCTTCGGCATGTTGATTCATCTCACCGATCAAGGCCTCACGGAGCACACAAAACGGGTGCGCCCCCGTTGCCGTCACCCTGCTTGCCAAACGCTTCAAACTGTCACTGATATCCCCGATGACGCCAACATCAATATTGTAATGGGCATCCACCTCTGCCGGCTGGCCATCAATGTGTATCAGCTTGCGATCAGCGGTGGGATGCCAGAGCTGGGGTGGGTATTCGACCAGGTCATAACCAATACAGATAATCAGGTCTGCGCGCTGAAAACCGCAATTAATGTAATCCCCGGATTGCAAGCCAACTGTCCCCAAAGCCATCGGATGACGAAAGGGAACGACGCCCTTGGCCATAAAGGTATTTGCCAACGGCACCTGCAAGGTATGCGAAAACAGCGCCAGCTGGGCTGCAGCCGCGGCACGTATCACCCCATTCCCGGCCAGGATCAGTGGCATTTCTGCCTCTTCGATCAAGCGCGCAGCTTGCTCAATCGCCCTCTCACCAGCAAGGGGTGCCAGAGTCTCTTCAGGAGGCAGGGGCAATGCCTCCGTTGCCAGCGAGGCAATATTTTCCGGAAACTCGATGAAACAGGCTCCGGGCTTGTCACCCTCCGCCAACTTAAAGGCTTTTCGCACGACCTCGGGAATAATGTCAGGCGTCAATAGCCGACTGGCATACTTACTAAGCGGCAGGAAAATA
>JALWQD010000234.1 GCA_026994735.1 Gammaproteobacteria bacterium
CCAGGCGGCGAATAGTGGCCGTATTGGCTTGCTCCAGAATGTGTCTGTCAAGCAGGTAGCCGTTGTTTTTCCACTGTGGCGGTAACCAATAGTTATTGGCAATGACAAAGTCTCGATATTGCTGGTTTGTGACTTCGTAACGATCAATATAAAAGGCCGCCAGATCAATCTTGTGGCGTGGGTGTTCGTCAAGATAAAGAGGCTTTGAGAGGCCATAATCGCGGCTTTCATTGTCCTTGTCGACGAGATCACTGCCGATGATGGCCGTACCGGCAGGAATTAAAATCATTCCGTCGTGTCGGGACGATGCGCTCGCCTGGCTGAAATCGGGAAGGAGCAGCAGGCAGGTGAGTGCGGGTAGCAAGCTGCGGATACAGTGGGATAATGTCATGGGGCGTCCTTGCGAACAGGTTCAACAGGGGTATCGCTGGCGCAACGGAAACCAAAGCTTGAATTGCGCACTCTGGGGTTAAAAAAACTGCGGTTGAATGTTGGTGCAGAAATACCGCATTTGTAGAATGAGCAGTCCCACCAGGAGCCGCCCTTGAGAAGCTTGTAGTGATGGCCGTAATTTTCCGAGGGTTGATGATTGCCTGGATGAGGTAGATACCAGGAGTCTGTCCATTCCCAGACATTGCCGGACATATCGGCAAGGCCGTAGGGGCTGTTGCCGGAAGGAAAGGCACCAATTGGTGTCGTATCACCCTGACGTTTCAGGCGTGCCCAGCGGACAGGCGTGTTGGCGCGTTCGATGGCGAATTCATTGCCCCAGGGATAAATACGTCCATCGTTACCGCGGGCTGCTTTTTCCCATTCTGCTTCTGTCGGCAGGCGTTTCCCTGCCCATTGGCAATAATCGCGCGCATCGTACCAGGAGGTGAATGTGACCGGGTGGTCAGCCTTGCCCGTGGGGTAGTCACGGTTACGAAAATGGCTCGGTGAGCGATGCCCGCTGCTGTCAATAAATGCCTTGTACTGGGCATTCGTAACCTCGTAGCGGTCTATCCAGTAAGTTGGCAGGATGCGTGTGTGCTCGGGACCTTCATCGGCGAGGCGGTTATTACTGCCCATGATAAAGGCTCCGGCGCTGATTTTTATCATCTCGCCGGGTGTGTCGCCAAAGCGGCTCTGGGCATAGTAGGCAGCGCCGATGAGGCCTGCGTCGCCAGCAATTTGCTGGCTGTCAGCTGTTGCTTGGCTCTCTGTCTGGGCCTGTGAATTGTTCAGGGTAGGGCCGAAGTCCTTATCGTTGTGGCAGCGCTGGCAATGGCTATTGTCTTTCAGCTGGGTGAGAGATCTGTCGCCCGTATGACAGGATTTACAATCACCCGAAGGCTTTCTGTGGTGTGTTGGCGGTGCCTTGGAGCGTGAATTTTGAGGGTTGGCAGTGACCAAGAAAGGGTATGCCAAGAGGCTCAGCGCCAGGGCAAAAATGAGGGGCAGGCGGCAAGATGTGCTAAATTGCCGGCGTCCGGGAATGATATCGCTGCTTTTGCGCTGCTTGTCCCGGAAAGAAAAAGAGAAGTGATTTTTCATGTCGGCGGGAATATTACCATGATCCAAAACATCAGTATCGTCACAGGTCGTCGCGGCTTGCACGAAATCAGTGCCCAGGTGAATGAGCTGTTGGCAACGCAGGCGGCAAGGTTCAATCAGACGAATGGTTTGTGCACTCTTTTTGTCCAGCATACATCAGCGAGTCTGCTCATTCAGGAAAATGCAGATATCCTTGCGCGCAATGATCTGGAGGCTTGGCTGGATCGTTTGGTGCCCCGCAATGACCCACTTTATACCCATACTCAGGAAGGGCCTGATGACATGCCCTCTCATATCAAATCCATGCTGACCGCGACGACCGTGTCGGTTCCTTATGTTGAGGGCGCACTGGCATTAGGTGTCTGGCAGGGGGTTTTTCTGTGGGAGCATCGTGATAATGCTAGCGAGCGTCAATTAATTATTCATACTTGCGCCTGATGCGGCGGTAGCTATGCGTATCTATATGCAGAGTATGGCCGAAGATGGGCAGTTGTGCCGATATTGCCAGCTCTGGTTACAGCGTGATCTACTGAGTGGTTGGTCAGTGATGCGTGAGATCGGGCGGCAGGGAAATAAGGGACGTATCCGGCGCTGCTTGCGTCCTGATCGTGATGCTGCGCTGGCGCAGTTGATGGCCTGGCGTGATGAGCAGTTGATGAAGGGGTTTCGAGTGGTCTTTGTGGCAGGCGAAGGGCAGGATTCGAGATGAACGAGAAACAAAACGAGCAGTCTCCTGTCGATGAGGTGGTTTTCGGCCGTATTGCCGGACAGGGTTCTTCTGCAGATCCCTTTGATGGTCAGGCGCCCTATTTTCGTGAAATTGTGCGCGAGAAACGGCTTAACCTGATCCTCCATTTGGCCTCGTACAGTGAAGTTTTGCTGGTACAGGGAGAGGCGGGTAGTGGTCGCAGTCGCTTTCTCGCCCGGATCCATGAGCATGCGCGATCGTCCTGGCGCAGCTGCCTGATTGTTGCCAGCCCATCGATGTCGCACGATATTCTTGAAGAGAAGTTGAGGGCGGGTTTAGAGCTGCCGCGTGATGAGGGCAGTGACTCAGTCGCCGGTTTGCGGCGCCAGTTGACAGATTTGCAGCAAGAACATTTATCGGCGGTTGTTCTCATCGATAATGCTGATGCTTTGCCGGACTCGGCATTGGCGCTGCTTTCCTGCCTGGTGGAGAGCCGTGCAGACGAAGACAGGGTTTTGAGTCTGGTATTGGTGACTAAACCGGGCTTCCCGTTACGTTTGATGGCCTCGACGATGACCGGTTTGCGTGAACGTGTCGGTCATGTTTTCGATGTCCCGCCATTCACAGCGCAGGATACTTTCGATTATATCCACCACTGCTTGCGTGCTGCCGGGGCGGCGATTGGCCCTCCTTTTACAATGTCTGCCATGCGTCTGATCTATTCTTCTTCAGCAGGCTCGCCCGCGGCCATCAATCCCTTGGCCCGCCGTCTGTTCTGGGCCGGACGAAGCCAGGGGCAGAGCGAAAACATCGTTGAGACTAAAACAGATGAGGTGAGTGAAACGGCCATGAAGGATATCTCAGCACAACAATCGCGACGTCCGCGTTCCCGTTTTGTCATGGTTTTGGTAGTACTGGCGCTGGCCGCTGTCTGGTGGCAACAGGAAGCGATTAACCGCTTGTTTCAAGCGCCAACGGGCGGCAAGGATTTGGCGGCTGCTGACGAGCACGCTGTTGTTGATTCAGTAGAGCCATTATCGGCCCTGGATTCTGTAGCTTTGCCATCCCAGGACGTTAGTGCAAACGCCGAAGCGGTTGCGGACGTGACGGTTGACGAAACGCCACTTTCTTTGCATGAGGCGATGATGGCAGCAAAGGGCGCTGAATCAGCAGTTGCAGAGCTGCCTGCTGCCGTTACCCCTGAGTCGACAACGCAGAACCTGCTATCTGAACCTGCGTCTGGGGCTTCTCCGAAGTCTGTCATGATGTCACAGACAGCGCCACTGGCCCGGCAGCCGGACGAGATGACGGTAAATGCCCCGTTGCCGGGCAAGCAGACAACCGCAACGTTACCGTCCCAGGAAGTCCCCGTTGCAACTGCCCGGACAGGGGGGGAGGGTAGCGGACAGAGTGATCTGTCGCACCGGCCTGCCGGCCATTTTACGCTGCAGTTGATTGCTTTGGCGCCAGTGCCCGCGAGGCAGTTCGTCCGTGGTTACGGGATAGAAAATGAAGCAGTGCTGGTCGCGCGTGGGCCGGCTTTGCTGGGGGTGCTTTATGGCGATTATGCCCGTCGTGAGGATGCACGTAAGGCGAGCAAGCAGCTACGTCAGCGGATTCCGCAGATCAGTCCATGGATACGACGGCTAGGGGATATCCAGGCGGAAATGAAGCATCAGCGAGAAAAATAATCGCTGACAATGCCGCAGTCAATTGAATGGCGGCGGCTGGAGACGTATAATTTCGGCCCTTGCGCTTGTACGAACGGCGCGCCCGGTTGTGTGGCTCAACACCGCCGGTCAGAAAATCTATGAATATTGGGAGTATGCGCGAAATGCATCAAGGCAGTGGCGATCAGATGAAAGGTAGGGTGACTTCCCTGGCGAGAGAAAATGTCCGGCAGGACGACCATGCCGGTTACATTCGCCCAGGACGCCAGGGGTTGTATGACCCTCGCTATGAGCATGATGCCTGTGGTGTTGGTTTTGTCGCTCATATCAAAGGCAAGCCGAGTCATGAAATTGTTCGCCAGGGTTTGCGTATTCTGGAGAACCTGACCCATCGCGGTGCCGTGGGCGCCGATCCGCAAGCGGGTGACGGTGCCGGCATTCTGATGCAAATTCCGGATGCTTTTCTGCGTCAGGAAATGCAAGCGCAGGGCGTGGAGTTACCGGCTGCCGGAAAATATGGGGTGGCAATGGTCTTTTTGCCGCGTTTGGCCACGGCCCGTGCGCATGCCGAAACCTTGTTTGCAAATGCCCTCGCCGATGAAGGTTTACAGGCATTGGCTTGGCGTGATGTGCCGACCGATAATCAGTCACTTGGCCAGGTGGTCAAAGATGCAGAGCCGGTTATTCGGCAATTATTTGTCGTTTCAGAAGCGTTCGAAATGACCACTAATGATCTCGAACGCAAACTGTTTATAATCCGTCGTATCGTCGAGAATGGTATGCGTCAAAGCGACTGTGAGGGGCGTGAGCAGTTTTACGTCCCCTCATTTTCTGCGCGTACACTGGTCTACAAAGGGATGTTGCTGGCCGATCAGGTCGACAGTTATTTTGAAGACTTGTGTGATGAGCGGCTGGTTTCGGCGCTGGCCCTGGTGCATCAGCGCTTTTCGACCAATACTTTCCCTTCCTGGGATCTTGCCCATCCCTTTCGCATGATTGCCCATAACGGTGAAATCAATACCCTGCGCGGTAATATCAACTGGATGAAGGCCCGCCGTCATTCAATGGCTTCAGAGTTATTCGGTGCCGACCTCAGCAAGGTCTGGCCCCTGATTGCCGAAGGGCAGTCGGATTCCGCTTGTTTTGATAATGCTCTGGAATTGCTTGTTGCCGGCGGTTATTCCCTCAGTCATGCGATGATGATGTTGATTCCCGAGGCCTGGGCCGGCAATCCGCTCATGGACGAACAGCGGCGGGCATTTTATGAATATCATGCCGCCATGATGGAGCCTTGGGATGGCCCTGCTGCCGTAGCTTTTACCGATGGTCGCCAGATCGGTGCTACGCTCGATCGTAACGGCCTGCGCCCTGCCCGTTATCTGGTTACGGATGACGGTCTCGTCGTTATGGCATCGGAGATGGGTGTACTTGATATCGCTGAAGAGCGTATTGAGCGGAAATGGCGCTTGCAGCCAGGGAAGATGTTCCTGATTGATATGGAAGAAGGCCGGATCATCGATGATGCTGAATTAAAGGCTCAGTTGTCAGAAGCCCATCCTTACCGGGAATGGCTACAACGGACACAAATTCATTTACAGGATTTGCCCGCAGTTGCGTCAAAAACGGGCAGCTTGGGCGCAGATTTGTTGTCCTTGCAGCAAGCCTTCGGCTTTACCCAGGAGGATATCAAATTTCTGATGCGTCCCATGGCCTTGACCGGTCAGGAGGCCATTGGCTCGATGGGCGCAGATAATGCCTTGGCGGTGTTGTCAAATCATGCCAAACCCCTGTTTAATTATTTTCAGCAGAACTTTGCCCAGGTGACGAACCCGCCGATTGACCCGATTCGCGAGGAACTGGTCATGTCGCTGGTTTCCTTGATCGGCCCACGGCCGAACCTGCTCGATCGTGAGCATGGTGATAACCATATGCGCCTGGAGGTTCAACAGCCGGTACTTACCGATAGTGATATTGAACGTATTCGCCAGATTGATACACATAGTGACGGCGCCTTTTGTACCGAAACACTGGATGTTTGTTACGCCATTGATGCCGGCGTGGCGGGTATGGAAGAAGCGTTAACGAATCTCTGCCAGCGGGCACAAAAGGCCGTTACAGAGGGCAAGAATATTCTGATCCTGTCTGATCGCCAGCTGTCGGCAGAGCGGCTGCCAATTCCTATACTGTTGGCAACATCGGCAGTTCATCATCACCTGGTTGACCAGGGGCTGCGCACTGAGAGCGGCATTGTTATTGAAAGTGGTGCTGTACGCGAAGTTCACCATTTTGCCATGTTGGCCGGTTATGGGGCCGAGGCTATCAACCCTTATCTGGCTTTTGCGACGCTGGCCGACAGCATCGACCTGGTCGAGGCTGAGCTGAGTATTGATGAAATACAGAATCGTTATATCAAAGCGGTAGGCAAGGGTTTGTTGAAGGTGATGTCGAAAATGGGCATCTCAACATATCAATCATACTGTGGGGCACAGATTTTTGATGCCGTGGGGCTGGATCAGGCCTTTGTCGACCGTTATTTCGCCGGTACGCCGTCTCCGATTGGCGGCATTGGTCTGCAGCAGGTAGCTGAAGAAGCATTGCGCTGGCATCGCCAAGGCTTTGCGCCGCAACAAGGGCGGCGACCGATGCTCAATGCGGGAGGTGATTATGCTTTCCGTATGAAGGGCGAGGCACATGTCTGGCGGCCAGAGACGATTGCCGCCTTGCAGCATGCAACACGGGCCAATGACTATAAGACCTACCATGAATATGCGCGTCTGATGAATGAGCAGCAGCGTCAGTTACTGACCTTGCGGGGGCTTTTTGATCTTGCCTCTTCGGCCTCGCCGGTGCCACTCGATGATGTTGAGCCAGCGAGTGAAATCGTTAAGCGCTTTGCTACCGGGGCGATGTCCTTTGGCTCCATTTCCTTTGAAGCGCACACAACGTTGGCGATAGCCATGAACAGGATTGGCGGTAAGTCCAATACTGGCGAGGGTGGTGAGCTGGTTGAGCGTTTTAAACCGCTGGCCAATGGCGACTCAATGCGCTCGGCCATCAAGCAGGTGGCTTCCGGGCGTTTTGGCGTTACCACGGAATATCTTGTCAATGCGGACGACATCCAAATCAAGATGGCGCAGGGTGCAAAACCGGGTGAAGGCGGCCAGTTGCCAGGTCACAAGGTCGATGAGGTCATTGCCCAGGTACGCCATTCGACCCCGGGTGTGGGCCTGATTTCGCCACCACCGCATCACGATATTTATTCGATTGAGGATTTGGCGCAACTGATTCATGATTTGAAAAACGTCAATCCTGCCGCTCGCATCAGTGTCAAGCTGGTTTCTGAAATGGGTGTTGGTACTGTCGCCACGGGTGTTTCCAAGGCGCATGCGGACCACGTCACCATTTCCGGTTATGACGGCGGCACGGGTGCCAGCCCTTTGACTTCGATTAAGCATGCGGGCTCACCCTGGGAAGTGGGTTTGGCCGAAACACATCAGACTCTCGTCATGAATCGCCTGCGTGGACGGATTTCTGTTCAGGTTGATGGTGGTTTGCGTACAGGACGGGATGTTGTTGTCGGCGCATTGTTGGGAGCCGATGAATTTGGTTTTGCCACTGCGCCGTTGATCGTCGAGGGTTGTGTCATGATGCGCAAGTGCCATCTCAATACCTGTCCGGTTGGCATTGCCACCCAGGATCCTGATCTGCGCCAGCGCTTCACCGGTCAGCCGGAACATGTCGTAAATTATTTCTTCATGGTTGCAGAAGAAGTACGTCAGTTAATGGCGGAGCTGGGTTTTCGTCGCTTTGATGACATGATTGGACGTATGGATTGTCTTGGCACGCGCACGGCTATTGATCACTGGAAGGCTGAAGGGCTCGATTTCTCTGCCTTGTTTGAGGTTCCTGCCGAGGCCGTCAATACGGCAACCCATCACTGCGAGAAGCAGGAGCATGGTCTCGACAAAGCACTGGACCAAAAATTGATCGAGCTGGCCAGGCCTGCACTCGAAAAGCGTCAGCCGGTGACTATTGACGTGCCGGTCAAAAATGTTAACCGGACGGTTGGCGCGATGCTTTCAGGCCGCGTGGCCGAACGATATGGCATGGCGGGCCTGCCGGATGATTCGATTCATGTTCGTTTGCGAGGTGTTGCCGGACAAAGTTTCGGTGCCTTCCTGGCTCAGGGCGTGACGTTAGAGCTTGCGGGTGAAGGCAATGATTATGTCGGGAAGGGGTTGTCCGGAGGACGGATTGTTATTTATCCGCCAGCAGAGAGTCGTTTGATTGCTGAAGAGAATACGATTGCCGGTAATACCGTACTCTATGGTGCCATTCGTGGTGAATGTTATCTGCGCGGGGTTGCCGGCGAGCGTTTTTCGGTACGCAATTCCGGAGCTATTGCCGTTGTTGAAGGCGTCGGTGATCACGGTTGTGAGTATATGACCGGCGGTATTGTCGTCGTGCTCGGCGAGACGGGCTGTAATTTTGCCGCCGGAATGAGCGGTGGCATTGCCTATGTGCTGGATGAGGCGGGTGATTTTCAGCGTCGCTGTAATCTGATGATGGTCGAGTTGGAACCGATTGAAGAAGAGGATGAAATGCTGGAGTCACTCGAACACCAAGGCGGAGATCTGGAGGCACACGGCAAGGTCGATATCAGTCATGATATGACGCGTTTCGATGCCGAACGTTTGAAGAGGTTGATTGAGAAGCATCTTCACTATACTGACAGCGCCCGTGCGCGTGACATCCTCGCTGCCTGGTCCGATTACCTGCCAAAATTTGTCAAGGTGATGCCTGTTGATTACCGCCGGGCACTGCATGAAATGCAGCAGCGTCAGAGCGAACAATTGCCTGCCAGCAGTATCGAAGGAGGGCACTGATCATGGGTAAGCCAACAGGTTTCAAGGAATATCCTCGTGTTGAAGTCAGCTATGCACCGATCGAGGAGCGTATCCAGCATTACCAGGAGTTTTCGCTTTTGCCAGCGACTGAGCAGTTACAGTTGCAGGGTGCTCGCTGCATGGATTGCGGTATTCCGTTTTGTCATGAAGGTTGCCCGGTGAACAATGTGATTCCTGATTGGAATGATTTGGTTTATCACGGTCATTGGCAGGAAGCATTGGATACTTTGCACGCGACCAATAATTTCCCTGAATTTACAGGCCGCGTTTGTCCGGCGCCGTGTGAGGCATCTTGTACGCTGAATATAGACGATGCGCCGGTGGCTATTAAGGCTATTGAGCGTTCTATCGTTGATAAGGCCTGGGATGAGGGTTGGATCAAGCCACTTCCCGCGAGTGACAAGAGCGGGCAAAAGGTTGCTGTTGTTGGCAGTGGTCCTGCCGGTATGGCCTGTGCCCAGGAGTTGGCACGGACGGGTCATGCGGTGACCTTGTTTGAAAAGAATGACCGTTTGGGTGGCTTGCTGCGTTATGGCATTCCTGACTTCAAGATGGAAAAGAGGCATATTGATCGGCGTGTCGAACAGATGGCGGCTGAGGGGGTTGAGTTTCGTACCCGCGTTAATGTCGGGGTCGATATCCCGGCTCATAGCTTGATGACGGATTACGATGCTGTTGTTCTCAGTGGCGGTTCCGAGCATCCGCGTGATTTGCCGGTTCCAGGGCGAGAGCTGGCTGGCGTTCATTATGCGATGGACTTTCTGCGTCAGCAAAATAGGCGTATTGCCGGCGATGAGATTGCAGGCACAGAAGCCATCACGGCAAAAGGCAAACATGTTGTCGTCATCGGTGGTGGTGATACCGGCTCTGATTGTATAGGTACTTCGATCCGTCAGGGAGCCATCTCGGTGACGCAGCTGGAAATTATGCCCAAACCGCCGGAGCAAGAAGACAAGGCACTGACCTGGCCACATTGGCCGAATAAGATGCGCGTTTCGACCTCACAGGAAGAGGGGGCTGAGCGCGACTGGTGTGTTGCCACCCAGGCTTTTGTCGGCATCGATGGCCGTGTGACGGCCTTGCAGGCTGCACGTGTGCAATGGCAGCAGGATGACCAGGGCCGCTGGCAGATGGAGACGGTCGCTGGGAGCGAATTTGAGTTGCCGGCCGATCTTGTGCTGATTGCCATGGGTTTTGTCCATCCGATACATGAAGGGATGCTCGAGGAGCTCGCTGTATCATTGGATTCGCGCGGAAATGTTGCCGCATCAACCGATAATTACCAGACATCGCTAGAAAAGGTGTTCACTGCCGGTGATATGCGCCGGGGCCAGTCACTGGTCGTCTGGGCCATTCGTGAAGGCAGGCAAGCAGCGCTCTCCGTCGATGAGTTTTTGCGCTCAAGGCCGGCCACAGACCGCACGCAGTCAGCGGCCATGGAGTCGTCCCGATGAGCACGCTTGTTAATGATCGTTTCCTGCGTGCTCTGCTGCGCCAACCTGTTGATGTGACGCCTGTCTGGATGATGCGTCAGGCCGGGCGTTACCTGCCGGAGTACCGCGCTACGCGTGAAAAGGCTGGCAGTTTCATGGATCTTTGCATGAATCCGGAGTTGGCCTGTGAGGTGACACTACAGCCTTTACGCCGCTATCCCCTGGATGCCGCTATTTTATTTTCAGATATTCTGACGATTCCTGATGCGATGGGTTTGGGTTTGCACTTTACAGCCGGTGAGGGGCCGCGTTTTGAAAGGCCTATCCGCGATGCCCGGGCCGTTGCACAATTGGTCACGCCTGACCCGGAAGATTCTTTGCGTTATGTCATGGATGCTGTTCGCCTTATTCGTCGTGAGCTGTCGGGGGAAGTGCCTCTGATCGGTTTTTCCGGCAGTCCATGGACCCTGGCAACGTATATGGTTGAAGGAGGGGGCAGTAAGGACTTTGCCCATGTCAAAGGCATGCTTTTTGACCAGCCAGAGTTGCTGCATCGCTTATTAGCTGTTCTTGCCGATTCGGTGACTGTCTATCTCAATGCCCAGATTGCTGCAGGCGCTCAGGCCGTTATGATCTTTGATACCTGGGGCGGTGCTTTGACGCCGCGTGATTATCGTCAATTTTCATTACAGTATATGGAGCGTATCGTCGCTGGTTTGACGCCTGAAAATGATGGCCGGAAGGTGCCCGTAGTGTTATTCACCAAGGGTGGTGGTGGTTGGCTGGAGGCGATTGCTGATACGGGTTGTGATGCCATTGGTGTCGATTGGACGCTTGATCTTGCACAGGCCCGGCAGCGTGTTGGTGATCGCGTTGCTGTGCAGGGAAATATGGATCCGTGTGTGCTCTATTCCCGGCCAGAACGTATTCGTCAGGAAGTGGCGACTGTGTTGGCCAGCTTTGGTGCCGGTGACGGCCATGTCTTTAATCTTGGTCATGGTATTCACCAACATATCGATCCGGAAAATGTCGCTGTCTTTATTGATGCTGTGCATGAACTCAGTGCTGTCTATCACGATGGCGGTGACAGGGAGTCTACAAGCAATGAGTGATGAGACGGCGGGTTTTCGACCAGAATTACCGGCAGCCTTTGCCAAGTTGCGGGGCATGGAATCCTTTTCCCGCGAGATGTTTGATCGCATTATTGCTTTTCAGGAGCGTGATCATCCTGCCTGGGATAGTTCGCGACCATTTTCTGAGCGGATCGCAACGTTGCCCCTGCATGCGCTGATTTTCAGTAACCCTGATCGTGACCCCACCCTCCATGGACAAACCGTCGCGCCGTTTTATCCCTTGCGTGACGAGATGCGTCAGATTGCCTTTCTTGCCAATCAAGTCGCCGACAGGCCGGTTGTTTGTGATGTCCATGGCCGGAATGGTTTTTTGGGTAGTTTGCTTGCTAATGAAGGCGTTTCCGTGATGAGTCTGCGCGATGATGCCTTGCTACCTTGCCAGATTGAAGATTTCAATGATGCCAGTGTTTGTCAACGACGCTCAGAAGATATCGCGACTTTAAAGGATCCCATTGATGTGGCTGTTTCTGCCTGGATGCCGTCGGCAATTAACCGGACTCCGGCAATCATCGCTCACCAGCCGAAGTTGATAGTCTTTTTCTATACCGATCATGTTGGCGAGGAAGATGGTAAACCACAGACAGGTACGCCTGCTGCCTATCATGACTTGCCCGATGATTATCGCCTGATCGCAGAATGGTCGATATTACGGATGGCTGATATTCTGCATGAAGTCTGGCCTGATTTGACGCCAAGCATTGAGGAAGAGCGCAAGGTTCGCATCTTCGCTGCCAAGCCTTACCAAGAGATTGCTGTTGTGCCACCGGCTGAGCCGGCGGCGAAGACGGGCTATGCCTGGGAGGCAGATCTGGAAATGGCGTTGACGTCATTGAAGGCGAAGGAATTTCTGCGCCAGCAGGGGCATGCACTATGAAATTGACCCATACTCTCGGCCGTGTTTGCATCCTGGCGATGGTCTTTATGCTTGCCGCTTGTGAACAACTGCAACCAGCACAGGGGGCCGCGCAGGCAAATGCTATTGTCCATAACTATTTTTTAGCGATAAAAAAAGGTCAGTTTGATCAGGCAGCGAAGTTTTTCCCGGTGGAAAAAAGGCAGGAGTGGCTTGATTTTTTGACTGATAACCAGGCACGGATGGGCAGTTTGGGAGAATATGAGATCACCGGGCCTGAGATTAATACGGTTTATAGTGGCCAATATTTAATCTACATTATTGATGCTGATTATGAGCGCCGCAGCACGCATGAGGTCGTGACCCTGTTTCTTGGTCTCAAGGAGAGTTCACCCCATATCGCCTTTCACAAAATCACCTCTGAAAAGCCATTGGTTCTCTAGTTTCTGCTGCCCCGTTTTAGCGCAAGCTGATGACTGGCCAACGGTGTTTGCCGGCTATTTGGGCCAGTTTTTCATCCGGATCGACGGCGACGGGTTTGTCGACACGCTCTAGCAGTGGTAGATCGTTGTGCGAGTCAGAATAAAAGCTGCTGTTAACCAGGCTCATCCCTTCGGCAGCAAGCCAGCTATTTAAGCGTGACACCTTTCCTGTCTGAAAACAGGGCGTCCCTGATACCTTGCCAGTGTACTGCTGATTAATGATTTCAGGTTCTGTGGCAATCAGGTCATGCACTTGTAACAGGTCGGCAATTGGGCGTGTAATGAAGCTGTTGGTTGCGGTGATGATGAGCAAGCGATCACCTGCCTGGCGGTGTTTTTCCAATAGCTGTTGTGCTGTCGGTAACAGTATAGGCTGAATTTTTTCTTCCAGATATTGCGTTCTCAGTGCCGTTAGTTCTTCGCCGCTGTGCTCGGCAAGCGGTGCCAGGGAAAAATTCAGGAAGGCCATGATGTCGAGTGTGCCCTGGCGGTATTCAGCATAAAAACGATTGTTTTCTCGTCGGTAAAGGTTGCCATCGACGAGTCCTTGTTCGACGAGAAACTCTCCCCATAGATGGTCGCTGTCGCCGCCAATGAGCGTATTGTCCAGGTCAAAAATTGCCAGTGACGTATTTTTCAATGCCTTTTCCTCGTGAACTTTATTGGGTTGCGCCGGGCTGGATCAGATCTGATTATGCCATGCCCAGGCGATAGAGTGTCCGCAGGTAGAGTCTTACTCGATAGTTTTTCGCGTCCCTGGCTTGTTGCTTTGCAGCAAGCGCTTTGGCAGAATGTCAGTATTCATAAAAGCAATCCGGTGTCATTGTAAGTGATTGATCTTGAAGGCTACAGGGCGAATGTGGGGATTATCGTCAGCAATGGTGATGGGAAGTTGCTGTGGGCCCGGCGGGTGGGACAGGATGCCTGGCAGTTTCCCCAGGGTGGCATTTCTATGGATGAAACGCCGAGGGAGGCGATGCAGCGAGAGTTACATGAGGAATTGGGGCTGTTGCCGGTAGATATCGAGGTTATTGCCCAGACTCAGGACTGGTTGCGTTACCGCTTGCCTCGACATATGTTACGCCGCGATTCTCGCCCACTCTGTATCGGCCAGAAACAGATCTGGTTTTTATTGCGTTTGGTCGGTGATGAAGGGCGGGTGCATTTTGATGCCACCGAGCAGCCGGAATTTGATGGCTACCGTTGGGTTGATTACTGGTTGCCGGTGGCCGAGGTCGTGTCATTCAAGCGGCGGGTTTACCGTATGGCTTTGAGTGAATTTGCCCGTCTTATCGAGCCGGGCGAGAGCCCGCAGAAGCGTTCTTGCTGATAACACGGTGTTTTTCAGTATCTAACGGGGCCTATTCCCTACCAGGGTATTAATAGGCTGGCCATGTATTGGTTGTTTTCATAGTCATAACTGGCCGTATTCGAATCATTTCGTGTGTGCTGGTAGCTGAGCGATAGCTCTCTCCCCTGGCTAAATTGTTTGCTCAGTAACAAGCTGATACGCAGGCGATCTTCGTCACGAGTGAGTTGTGCATTGCTGCTCAGGGTGCTGGGGTCATGATACAGGCTTTCACGGTAGTAGGCTGATATACGAAATTCAGCCTGCGCTGGCAGGCTGATGGCCCCTGTGACCTGAAAGCGGTGCCGGGTGGCGGAAAAGCTGGTAAAGCGAGGACTCGTCCGGTCAGCGCGATTATTGTATTCATAGCGATAGCCGAGCATCAGGTAGCGACCCGGCCAGTGCCAGCGGGGCCGTATTTCAAGGCGCTGCCGCCAGCCACTGAGATAATCATATTGTTTGTCAAGGCTGCTGATATAGGCAAGGGCATATTGCAAGCGCAGGGTTCCGCGCTTACCCATCTTTCTTTTTGCCTGTGTGCTGAAGCGGGTTGTTGTCGTGAAGCCGCGCCCATCCAATAATGTCAATTCACTGCCTAAACGGCTGCGTCCACGAAAAGATTTGCCATAGGGATGGTCGATGACCGCTGCCAGTGCCAGGGAGAGGCTGTCGAAACGAGACAGGCGGGTATATTTTTGCCCGAACAAACTGGCCTCAATGCTCAGGCCCTGCGCCTCATTGCCGGATAGCTGGCGGCTTGCCAGGCCATAGATATCGAAGAAAAAGTCGTCTTTACGTGTCGTCGAAAGGATCAGTGTATCTGGTTGCAGCGTGACGTTATCATCATAGCCAAGATCAATGCTGGCAAGGCCAGACCACGGGCTGCTGCCAGATGTATTGTCCCCTGCTGACGAGGTATCGGTCAGGCGCATCAACGCTGTGCGCGAGAGTTGCTGGATGCGCAGGCCGTCACTTTCCTGTATGGCTTGCCGAAACCAGCCTTTGGCGTCATCGAGCCGCTCCTGACGGATGGCAACCAGGCCCAGATTGTAGTGTGCCAGGGCGGTGATTGTACTTGCCGTGGCGGCTCTGAGAAAGGCTATCCTGGCTTCATCATAACGTTGCAGACGGTAATAACTAGAGCCAAGATTGTATTCAAGCTGTGCGTCCGTTGTCCCTGGCTTTCTGGCTATTTCAAAGGCCTGGCGTGCCTTGTCAAAATCACCTTGCTGAAAGTATTCAATTCCTTGTGTATAGCTATCTGTTGCTATTGCCTGCTTGGCGGGTGATAGCAGAATGAGACAAAAAAGAAGGGGGATGAAAGAATAGTGGTGATACACGTGGGCTCCTGCCGGGAAATGAGGGTTTTCAATGTCCGCTTCGTTACCGTTTGCGGCTGTCATTCTTAAGGAGGTTCTGATCAATTTATGAACTCGTTTGTTGCACTTGGCAGTCTGCTGAAAAGTATCTCGTGATACATAATGAGTCATTTAAATGCGATTAAAAATAATCGCTTGCAATGGGTGATTGCTCTTTTTCGCTTTGCCTCGAACTCATTTGAGTTCTTTTCTTCAGCTTGCCAGAATGTCCGGATTCTACATTGACTCTGTGCGCAATAGACCGCTTTTATGTGCGCACCGTGCTTTCAATTTGAATATTTTAGGCTGTCAGCAACTCCGTTCAGCATCAATCAGAGCTTTCTTATATTAATTGGCCCGTCAACAATGATGATGCGCTTATCGACAGAGGCTTAAAATCCGGGCAAACCCTGTTTTCGGCGGGTTTCTGCCTGTTTTAGTTGCTCTCGGGAGGCACTGTCAGTGCAGACACTACCAGAGTGTTGGCAGACTGAATAGTATGCTGCTGTTAATTTAAGGAAGCCCGGGCTATGTGTGCACTCGCCGCTTGCGCCTAAAAGGTCTCCCTCATGCGTTGCCGGTTTTCGCAATAGGCCGGCTGTTATTACGTGCTCTCCATAGCTTCAATTTGCACATTTTAGGTCAAAAGCGGCTGCGGCCGGAATTAATGATCTATGTTCTCACGGGGAGCTTGTGTTAACAGCAAATGCCCGTTTTTCTGGCAGCGAGCTTGCCAGCCTTCGGCAACCAGTGTTGTGCTGACAGGGTCAACCAGCAGGTACGGCCCTTTAACGATGTCTCCTGGCGATAGCTGCTGACGATTAGCAAGTGGGATTTGAGGGTGAGTGGTTGCTGGCGGAGTGATGCGGGTATCCAGCGGCGGTGCAGGCAAGGTGACCGTTGGTGGCGGGCCGGAAATATTGACGTGCAGGTTGACCAATTCAAGGGGGAGTTGCAAGTTGTGGCCGTGTAAATGCTTATGTTGCTGATTAAAATTGTGCACCAGGGATGGCTTGTCAATGCTGTTGGCAGACAATGTCACTTCAAGGCAGCTGCTTTGTCCGCGATAACGGATGTCGGCGCTCCAGCGGCAAATGATATCCTTTTCATGAAGACCGTCCTGGTACAATTCGCGGCGGCCATGGTCTTCAAGCTGTTTGCAGGCAGCATGGATCTCATCGCTGCTGATCTCATCGAGCAAGCGAACAATGGAACGTGTTAGGTCGCGACCACGGGCAGAGGTCAGCATGCCGAGAGCCGAGAGAACACCGGCGTAGTGCGGAATCAATATGCGCGGAATACCGAGTGCTTCAGCTAGCGCACATGCGTGCACCCCCCCTGCGCCGCCAAACGAGGTCAGCGTAAATTCACGCGGATCAATGCCTCGTTCAGTGGCAATTTTGTGTAATGCCTGGATCATATGTTCGTTGGCAATAGTGATAATGCCGTTAGCAATCGTTTGTCGATTCAGCTTGAGTGTTTTCGCTAACTGATCAATGACCCTTTCTGCGGCTGTTTCATCAAGAGACATGCGGCCGCCAAGAAAGCTTTCTTTATGCAGATGTCCGAGAACAAGGTTGGCATCGGTAACCGTTGCTTGCTGGCCACCGAGAGCATAACATGCCGGTCCTGGTCGAGCGCCAGCAGACTGCGGCCCCACCTGCAGAACGCCGCCATCATCAAGAAAAGCTAAGGAGCCGCCACCGGCACCAATAGTCTGCATGTTGACCATCGGTACGGCGACAGGGAAGTCGCCAATGCGGCCTTCGCGAGTGAGCTTTATTTGTCCATCAATGACGGCGACATCGGTTGATGTTCCTCCCATGTCGAAAGTCAGCAGGCGTAGCGGTAAACCCATGCTGTCGGCAATATAGCGTGCGCCCGCCAAGCCGGCAGCCGGGCCGGAAAGGAGTAAACGTATGGCTTGATTGGCCGCTTGCTGTGCCGAGATGGTCTGTGCAGAGCTTTGCATGATGCTCAATGGACGTCCTGGCAGTGCTGCGCCAAGGCGCTGAAGATAATGTTTTACAATCGGCCCAACCCTGGCATTGAGCCACGTGGCCATAGCACGTTCATATTCCCCATATTCAGGCAGGATACGTGAAGAACGGCAGCAAAATATATTGTTTGGCATGGCTTCTTCAATGGCCTTCTCGAAACGGTCGTCAAGGAAGGAAAAGAGCAGGCAGATTGCTACCGATTGTGGTTTGCGTTGGCGAATTTGCGCAATTAATGCCTCTAGTGAGTGTTGGTCAAGATCGTCAACAACCTTCCCGTCGGCACTAAAACGGCCATTTACTTCCAGGCAGTCATGTCTCGACAGAGGCTGAGGACTGGCTTTTGGCCTGAGCTGGTAGAGCTGTTTGCGGGTTTGTCGACCAATTGTTAGTAAGTCACGGAAGCCATGATTGGTAATAAAGAGTGTAGCGACACCTTTCCCTTCAAGAACCGCGTTCGTGGCAACGGTTGTGCCATGCACAACCGTCAGCTTGTCAAGGGGGATGGCTAATTCCTGAATGCCTTGCAGAATAGCTTTTTCCGGGGCATCGGGTGTAGAAAGAACCTTGTGTATGGTGATCTCGTTTGCG
>JALWQD010000235.1 GCA_026994735.1 Gammaproteobacteria bacterium
TTTTTTCATTCCACATCGCTTGATCACGGAGCATGGCATTGAGAATAACAATCATCTTTCTCATGCAAGCAGTGAGCGCAACTTTTTTGTGTTTGCCATTAGCGACCAGGCGCTGATAGGTATTTCAAATGAGGGTGTTATGTTGAAAGGAAGTCAGCATGCAGTAAAGTGGATATTGCGTTCGTGGATAGCGACATCCAGTTGCAGTTACAAATCCTTAACTTGCTTGCGTTTACCGGAGGCATGCCGTTCCCGTAGATCACTTTCAATATAGCGGTCTGTTGTAGCCATGCTGGCATGGCCCGCATCGTCACGAACATGTTCACGGGGGCGAATTTTGACGTCTTCGGAGATTCCTGTATGACGTAACCAGTGTACGGTTGCCGCCTTGAGGTCTGCTGCATCTTCTTCCAGACCGTCGTCTTTCATGCGCATGTAAGCCCGGTCGAAGGCGTCCTGGACCAATCGTCGGATATGGCGGGTACTGGTTATCGGACCTTGACCGAGGCTCTTTGCTACCAGCGGGGTTTGTTCTGATGGCAGTGGTAAATCCGTGAGTCCCAGGCAGCGCCGATATCGCTTTAAGGCTTCCAGCATCTCGTCACATACGGTAATGGTTCTGTTCTTGTTACCTTTGCCCGTGACATTGAACCACCAGTTGCCGTCCTGATCCTTGCGAAAATCCCCCATAATGGGGGTCGAGCGTTCATTGGCGACAAGCTCGGAAATACGCAGATACATGGCAAAAAGACAGTTCATGATGAACAATGTTCGCTCATGATGTGCCGGCGCGTCGCTTGCCATCTGTTCGACGGTTTCCAGGACATAGTCCCACTGCAGGTTGCTGATCCGTCGGACGACGGCGCGTTGCTGGTCTTTCTGAATGAACTTGCTTTTCTGTCGGATAAGGGCTACAGGATTGGCATCAACGATATTTTCCTGCATCAGATAGTCGTAAAAGGATGATACTGCGGTAAAAATGGCTTTCAGAGCCGTCTGGGAAAGCGTAAATCGCTTGATGTCAACGGTTTTACCCAAGCGAAATTCACTTTTAGATAGGGAGACGGAAAAGGGGCGCCAGGCTTTATTGGCGAAGCGTATGCCGTCCCTGGTGATAAAACGGGCCACGTTCTTGGTGCCGATCCAATTTTGGGGCGGTTTCATGCAGAACCGGATGAATTCTTCGATGTCTTCACGTCTCAGCGTCAAAACAGACCGGTTTTCAAGGCGCCATGCCCATTGCAACAAGCGTTCGATATCGCGCCTGTAGGCATTGAACGTTGCTGGACTACCGTTATAGCTATAGAGAAACTTCAGGGCATGTTCCAGGTCCAGATCAGCATTGTCGATGACGGTTGCCCCGAGATACGCGCTTGCGGAGAACGCTTTGGTGCGAAAAGGATTCCCGATCTGATCAAGGCTATCGATAATAGGTTCAGGAGCGGTTTGTTGGGGAGTCACGTTCAAGTCCTGGCTGGTAATGCGCCAATCTTAGGGTTCTTGGGCCAATATTGCAATAGTCCGATATTGAATAATATCGGACTATTAAGGCTGTAAAGCCAAGAAACGTCACAGAGTACAGAATGGCTGACTACCACCTATCCAAGGCCGCAAGAGAAGACCTGATCGCAATTGCCGAGTAGATCATACGCGTGCTGGGTTGGCAGGACCTCACCACGGCATTCTGACCAGCCCTCCCTCTCCTGCTGCATTACCGGGAGAGACCACTGCCAGACGGCATGACTAATGGAAGCGGCTCTGGTCACGTATAGACCTTATTGTCCGGCCATTCCGTTACCCTGAATGTTTCGTGGCAGGCTACGCAGCTTGAAGCCATCTTGGACATGGCACGCAAGGTTCCTTTTCGGTCTTTTTGCTCTGCAGCATTTTTAATGGCAAGCGTATCCAAAGCATGGAAGTGAACGCCCATCGCGGTAAACTCAGGATTACCACGCTGGGCCAACCCCTTCCCTTTTTTCTTGTTAAATGACATTTTATCGGCGATGGCCCGAGCCGCCTCAAAATCATCTTCCGACATTGCGTCAATCATCCTTCCCAGGTTGGCGAGGTTGTTGCGCATCACATGCAGAAGGTGATCACGGTCCTGGAATGGGATAGGCAGCAGTATCCGGTGATCGGATTGCGCGACTTCCTTGCTCGATGCTAGAGCCGGAGGGGAAAAGGCAATGACGGCAGACAGTATGCCGACAAGCAGAAACACAGACCGCCCGGCTTTGGTATTTACCTGCTGCCACATGTTCATGGTTTCGGTGCCGAGTGATTTATTGTCGGAAGGTTGCATGGCATTGTACACAGTAGTTCATGGTTACATGCAATGCATTCAGGGACTTGTTTACATCCCCTGATGTCAACACATCTCCCAGTTCATCAGCACTGCGATGAAATGCCAGACCAAGCTTCTTAAAGTCCGCGTTACTGTATCGGTTACACATCTTTTTCATCGCTGGCGTCAGGCCAAGCTTCTGATGTGCCGTTTGGGACGCCTGTTCGAATTTTCCTGTGGCGATATCAGAAACAATGTCGTTTACAGCCCGTAGATGCTCTCGCATCATGGATAACTGATGGTCACGCATGGGAGCCTTGAGTTTCAGGCTGGTGCGGGAGTCTTCCGTTGTTTTCTTGCTCTGCATCATGGCGTGGTGATGCATCTGCCGATCCTCTGCATATGCAAAGGCACCGGTCATGAGCAAGATGGTCAGCGTGATCAGAGACTTTTTCATTTGTACCTCAGTTGAGACTATACCTGCTGCTAGTTTGCCTCATTAGCCACGCCTCTGACATGACAGCTATCATGTCAGAGGCGTGGCCAGGAGCGTCGGCTTGGCATTGGCGAGTACATGTTTATGACTATCGCCGCGGAACACTTAGTACACTGGCTACGACAGACTATTCTTCAGGCAAGAAGCGTCCATGGTGGTATGCTGAACCTGTAAGGCCGTTAGTCATTCTCAGGGCTTTCAGGATGGAGATTGAGCGATTATGAGCAAGCAGGATAAGCAGTGCGCATGTCAGGATACGCAAAGCAGTTTTCTCGAACGTGCCTTTGAACGATTGCATCTGGAAGACGCCGAACAGGAAATGTTGCTAACGTCTTTCCGGGAAATTCAGGTTTCAATACCGGTCGTCGTGCACAAGAACAACAAGGATTGTTTGATTACCTACAAAGGTTATCGTGTGCAACACAATCATGCCCGGGGGCCATTCAAGGGCGGTTTGCGTTACCACCCGGATATCAATATGGGTGAAATGCGCGCCCTCGCCCAGTTAATGACATGGAAATCTGCGCTGGTAGAGATTCCGTTTGGCGGTGCCAAAGGCGGCATTGCTGTTGACCCGGAGTCGCTGAGCAGTTCTGAGCTGGAGGCGTTAACGAAGCGTTTCGTCCAAAAAATGGCCCCTTTGATTGGGGTTCACGATGATATTCCGGCCCCGGATGTTGGCACGAACCCTCAGGTAATGGCCTGGATACTCGATGAGTACAGTAAAACACATGGTTTCAGGATGCCTGTGGTGACAGGAAAGCCACTGGAACTCGGTGGCAGCGAAGGACGTTTGGAGGCGACAGGCCATGGCGTTGCCCATTTGGCTAACAAAGCGGCCGTCGAAGAGCTTGAACTTGATCCTGAGCAGAGCGGTGTCGTTATTCAGGGTTTCGGCAATGTCGGTTTTCATGCCGCCATGCGTATGGAAGCGATGGGTTATCGAGTGATTGCCATTTCTGATGTGACGGGAGGTGTTTTTTCCGAACAGGGTATTTCGATAGCCAGTGCCCAACGCTATATACAGAATGCGGGACACCTTCTCGGCATGCCGGGTGTCGAAGCAATCAGTAACGATGAATTACTGATGTTGCCCTGTGAAATCCTCATTCCTGCTGCCCTTGAGGCCACTATTACCTGCGATAATGCCAGCCGTATTAAGGCTCAGCTGATTGTTGAGGGTGCCAATATGCCCATTACCCAGGGAGCGGATAGCTGTCTGCAGGAACGGGGGATCCTGATTATTCCGGATCTGTTGGCGAATGCAGGGGGGGTCCTGACGTCATATTATGAATGGGTACAAAACCTGCAGCAATTTCCCTGGGACAGAGAGACCGTCTTGACGCGCCTGGAAAACCGTCTCGGGCGCAGTTATCGTGATGTCAGAAAACGGGCCACTGAAAAAGATGTCGATTTCCGTACCGCTGCTTATGAGCTGGCTGTCAGTCGCGTCAATCAAGCCATTCATCTACGCGGTTTCTAGCGCCTTTTACGGGTGAAGTATGCCGATAGCCCGCCGCTGACTGATTGCCGGCAGCGCTAGCTGGCCTCTTCGGTTTTCCTGTTGCTGCTGGCGAATATTGTCAAATCGTGACCAGATGGGGCCTGGTAGATACGCAACTGAAACTCTGCAGCCATCGCCAGCAGATGATCAAAGATATCGGCCTGGATATTTTCGTATTCACTCCAGTTAGTCGTCTTGGTGAAGAAGTAAAGTTCGAGCGGGATGCCATTGCTTGCAGGTGGTCGCTGACGGACAAGAAAGGTCAGCTTGTTATTGATATCTGCGCGGCTTTTTAAATAGGCAATGATATAGGCCCTGAATGTGCCGATATTCGTTAAACGGCGCAGATTAACGTTATCACTGCCCTCCTTCAATAAGCACTGATTACTGCTTTTCAAGGCGGATTTTTTTTGCAGAATGTATGTTTCCAGGCAGTGAAAACGCATGCTGGCATCCACTTCTGCGGGGCTGAGAAAGCGAATGCTGTTGAGGTCTATAAACAGCGAACGCTTGATTCTGCGTCCACCCGATTCACTCATGCCCCGCCAGTTTTTGAAAGAGCTGGTAATC
>JALWQD010000236.1 GCA_026994735.1 Gammaproteobacteria bacterium
GTCTTTATCTTTGAGCAGATTCTGGTATTTGTTTGAAAGATGAACCGGTCGGCAGAACAGGCAGAGTAATTTTGCTGCAATAGCAAGCATCGAGTGTGCTTTGTGGAATGTCTGTCGATGTTTGATATCGGGTCAAATCAATGTCAGTAAGCCGTTTGATGAAGGCTGTCACTGGCTGTTTGATAATACTACTGCTGGCAGTAGCCAGTTCTGTCTGGTTGTCTGAGACCCGTCAGTGGCGCTTTCAGGTGGATCAGTGGTTACTCGAAAAGTCGCCTTATCCGGCGAGCTACTCATCCCTTGCGATGACTATTTTGCCGATCCCCGCCGTTGATGTTCAGACATTATCCATGCGTGGCCAGCGAAGTTCCGGCCAAGTGTATGCTGACAATATCCGCATCCGGCCGCAATTTGGGTGTTGGTTTTCAGAAACCCTCTGTGGCGAGATGATTATCAATGGTCTTGCCGTTGATGAGGTGCTGTTGCGTGAAATTGTCGATGATTTGACGCAGGTCGGCAAGGATAGTCGTGTTGTTTTTCCGGTCAGCAAAATCAGCATAAGCAATTTAATCATCAGGCTTGCCGGTGGACAACGGCTGGGACCATATCGTCTGGATATTCGCTTTGCAGCACCTGGAGGGGCTATTGAAAATATTTTGTTGCAGCGAATGGATAAACGTTTCTCGCTGGTGTTAATGCCGACAAAGCAGGGAGGAGTATTCCAGCTTGCGGCTCATGAATGGCAATTGCCAGTGGCACCGGCGTTAGTCTTTTCCGGATTACAGGCGCGTGGTTACTGGTCGGCGAAAACGCTGGTTGTTTTGGCGCTTCAGGTGCAGGCTTATCAGGGGCAGATACAGGGGGGGGGGCAGCTGGATTGGCAACAAGGGATAAACTTTGCCGCCCAACTGGCCGGCCAGAATCTGTCACTGGCTCCTATTATCAAGGTTTTTGGCGGGCGCGGGGTAGCAGGGAGTTTTTCCGCCAATTTAGCTGTCATTGCCCAAGGGCATGATCTGCAGACGGCGGCAGGCAAGTTTTTTGTTCAGGGGCCCTTTGAGATTTCTGATGGCAATGTGCGGATGGCTGCGAGGGCACCATTGGTGCTGAAAAGCTTGTCTGCCTATGGCCGTGTGAATCGCACGGGGTTGCAGTTGCAGACAGTGACCATTGATGCCTATGACGGCAGTCTTAGTGGTACAGCGATGGTCCGTTGGCACCCAGCCTGGCTAACCCAGGGGCGGCTTGCAGCTGAGAACATTGATGCAGAAACATTGCTGGGTTGTTTTCTTGATCGTCCGCTATTGGGTGGGCGTGTTTTTGGCAAGGGACGCTATCGGCTGGAAGCGGCAACCTTTGACGGGCTGGTTGACAATCCGGATGTGGTTGCCGATTTGCGCATAGACCAGGGCGCTTTTTATCAGGTGGACCTGGAAAAGGCCCGGCAAGGACAAACAAATTTCAGCACCCTCCATTCAAAGGTTCGAATTGATCAACACAAGCGCCGTTTTTCGTCGATTGAGCTGGCTGCCAACCGCATCAATGCGACCGGTAAGATAGCTATCGATGAGCACAGTGTGGTCAGTGGTGGCTTCGATGTTTCTTTGCGCTACACCGCCGGTCTGGTCAGCTTTCCGGTTACTCTCGGCGGCAGCCTTGCCGATATCCATGTCCGTCCGGCTGGCTCGGCATTACTGGGTGGGGTTGTCGGGACCGGTGTGATGGGGCCGGGAATCGGGACGGCGATTGGCGCTCGTATTGGCCAATTCGTAGGCGGTTTCTTTGAGGATGACCCCGAAAGCTAGCGGTATGCGGCTGTCAATCGCTTCTTGTCCATTTCCTGTTTGTTGTTGCTAAGTTATTGACTGGGTTGTTTGTTTTTTCTGTTTTTTCTGTGCCTTTCATGGTATCTTGAAGGTCAGTTTGCAGGTGCCGATGAGGGCGCTGCCTTTGCCTGACGAGCTGGGCATAAAGAAAATAGTGAAATCGCTCTTGTCTGGGGGTGTATTTCGAAACAAGAGATAATGACTTCAACGATGACCATGATTAAAGCAATTGCCCGTGTAGTTTCTCTGTCCTTTCTGTTTGCCTCCGTTGTCGAAGCTGCTCCCCGCTATGTCTTGCGCGACCTGGGTGGCACGGGGGCGCAGATGACCTGGGTGAGCGGATTGTCCTCATCAGGCGTTGTTGTTGGTAATGCCGTGGCTAACGGGACCGTTCCTGGGCGTGGTTTTGTTGCGACGACCAGCGGTCGGCGTACCTTGCTTGGCCCGGCAGCAACAATCGCGACAACGGCATTGGCCATCAATGCCTCCGGACAGGTTGTTGGCAGCACCCTGAACAAGGCTGCACGCTGGGATAGCGGTAGTGTAACACTGTTGGACACTCCTTCAGGACGTCAAAGTCGGGCAACCGCTATCAATAATCATGGCGATGTCGTTGGGCAAATCTATTCACGAAGCTCTGCTTCAGAGGCTGCCCGTTGGGGATCTCTGGGATTAACAACCCTGCCCGGGCTTGCTGCTACTGGCGAGAGTGTAGCAACAGACATCAATGATGGCGGCCAGATTGTTGGTTCAGCTGCGACCAGCAGCGCCCAGACACATGCGGTGCTTTGGCAGAATGGCATTGCCGCTGATCTTGGAACACTGGGCGGTAGTCAGAGCGTGGCAACGGCAATTAATGATTCCGGTAACGTCGTTGGCTTCTCGACGTTGGCAGGAGAGACGGTAACGCATGGCTTTCTTTGGGATGGGGTTGCGATGCTTGACCTCGCTTCGCCGGCTGGGAACAGCCGTGCCTGGAGTGTCAACAACCGTGGCCAGGTTGTCGGTGACTTTTTTGCTCCCAGTGGTCGTCAGCATGCTCTGCTCTGGGAGGACAATCTGGCCACAGACCTGAATAGCCTTGTTGATAACCTGCCTTTGGGCTGGTTGCTGGCAACAGCGCAAGGCATCAATGACCGTGGTCAAATTGCAGTGATTGCCCTTAATGAAAGATTGCAATTGAATGCTGCTCTATTGACCCCCGTTCCCTTACCCATGCCGTTGGTATTGATGTCCTCAGCACTGCTGTTGCTGGGGTTCTTTGCGCGTCGAGCTTCGCCATCGATGACATTGCCTGTGTAATCAGGTGCCTGCGTTTTTTTGTTGGCTTCGGCATTTTTGATGCCGGGACAAGATATCTGAGCAAGAGACTTTTTTATCTCATTTTCGCGCCCGTGGGCGCTAACTCCTTGTTGCCGACAGTCAGCGTTGCCGATGCGGGCAATTGCCTCCTTGGCAGGGGCAGTGTATCCTCCGCACCTTTTTCTGACATATACCAAGCCGGTATATGTGAAGGGAGACCGTTATGCTGTTTAAGCTTTATCACCGTCATGTCGCGGGCTTCAGGGACGACGTTCTTTCGGGACTTACGGTGGCCTTGGCATTGGTGCCGGAAGCTGTTGCCTTTGCCATTGTTGCCGGTGTTCATCCTCTGACCGGGCTTTATGCCGCGTTTATGATCGGCCTGGTAACGTCGTTAATTGGCGGCCGACCGGGGATGATTTCCGGGGCTACGGGAGCCTTGGCCGTGGTGATGGTGTCGCTGGTTGCAGAAAAGGGCGTTGAATACCTTTTTGCAACTGTTGTTCTGATGGGCCTGTTGCAAATCATCGCCGGTATATTCAAGTTGGGCAAGTTTATCCGTATGGTGCCTTATCCAGTAATGCTGGGTTTTGTCAATGGTTTGGCGATTGTGATCTTTCTTGCCCAGCTACCTCAATTCCAGGTGCTTCAGGATGATGGTAGTCGTCAATGGATGGCCGGTATGGATCTCTGGTTGATGGTTGGCCTGGTAGCGATGACGATGGCTATCATGTTTTTTTTACCACGATTGACGCGTGCGGTCCCGGCTGGACTGGTGGCTATTGTTGCGGTTTCTTTGCTGGTTATACTGGTTGGCATGGATACGCGGACAGTTGGTGATGTGGCCTCGATTGGCGGTACATTTCCGCCCTTTCATATCCCTGCTGTAGCACTCGATTTTGAAACATTGTCGGTTATTTTTCCCTATGCCTTGATTCTGGCAGCGATTGGTTTGATGGAGTCTCTACTGACGATGACCGTCATCGATGAGTTGACAGAGACTCGTGGTCGTGGCAACCGGGTTTGTATTGGTCAGGGTGTTGCCAATATTGTCACCGGGATCTTCAGTGGCATGGGTGGCTGTGCCATGATTGGCCAGAGTATGATCAATATTGCTTCCGGTGGCCGCCGTCACCTGTCTGGAGTTGCAGCTGCCCTGTTTTTGCTTTCATTTATCCTTTTTGCTTCGCCATTGATAGAACAGATCCCGATGGCTGCGCTCGTCGGGGTCATGTTTATGGTCGTTATCGGAACCTTCGAATGGGGTAGTTTTAATCTCTTGCGCCGGATTCCGACAGAAGATTCGCTGATTGGTATTCTCGTTGCGGTTGTGACTGTGCTGACCGACTTGGCGATTGCTGTTATCGTCGGTGTTATTGCTACCGCGCTGGTCTTTGCCTGGAAGCAAGCAAAACATATACATATCATTGCCCATGATGAAGAGGGGACACGTGTCTATGAAGTTTACGGCCCGTTGTTTTTTTCCTCCGTACATCGTTTTTCGGAGCTTTTTGAACCGAAAAATGACCCTCAGGATGTCTGTATTGATTTTAGTCACTCACGGGTTGCCGATCACTCGGCTATTGAGGCCATTGATAATCTTGCCGAACGCTATCAGCGGGCGGGAAAGTCTCTTCATTTGCGTCATTTGAGCCCGGAATGCCGGCGCCTTCTCGAGCGTGCAGGTGATCTGGTAGAAGTTGATATCCAGCATGACCCCAACT
>JALWQD010000237.1 GCA_026994735.1 Gammaproteobacteria bacterium
GTGATGGCCTTCCCCTGCCCTCACTGAGTTGAAGAAGCGTTTTTGTGCCACCAATGTCGGCCGCGAGGATGGCTGACATCAGTTACAGGCCAGTTTTGAGGCCGCGGCCTGGTCAAGATACCAGGTCATCTCACCGGCTGGCTGCAAGCGCTCAACAGGATACTGTGCTGGCTCGTCAGGCGAGCGGTTGAAAACCTCGCTAATAATCTCTTTCTTGCCGTCGCCAGCAGCCAGCAACATAATGGCACGGGCATTTTCAATGACCGGATAGGTGATACTGATACGCCAGGAATCAAATTTTTCAACATAGACATCGGCTGCCGTCTGGTCACGGACTGAAAGGATGGCTGTTTCCGGGAACAGCGAGGCAATGTGGCCATCGGGTCCAAGACCGAGCATGACAAGGTCGAAGCCCCTGTTATCCACTGATAAAAGATGGGGTATGTTTGCAGATAGTTGCTGAGCGTAATCTTCGGCCGCTGCCTGATGACCGAGTTCTGTCTGCACACGATGAATATTGCTCGCAGGAATATTCAGGCTGATAAGGAAGGCCTCTTGCGCCATGCGATAGTTACTGTCGGGATGATCAGCGGCTACACAGCGTTCATCACCAAAGAAGATTTCGACTTTTTGCCAGTCGATGCGTTGACGATAGGGGCTGCTGGCAAGGATTTCGAAGAGCAGGCGCGGTGTACTGCCGCCTGATAGCGAGACAAAGAAGTGCCCGTGATGATCAATGGCCGTTTGCGCATGGTTTAGCCAGTCCTCGGCCGCAGCAGTGGCGAGCGACTGATTATCGTCGAGTATTTTTATGTCGATGGTTTGCTCAGGCATTTCTATCTCCTTGCATTGTCAGCTGTGGATCAGGGCTTACAGGCGAATGATCCATTTGCCTTGGCAGGCTAGCAAGGATTTTGCTGCCTGCCTACATCAGGGTTGTCGGCCAAAAAAGCGCGAGACTGATTTATGTCCGCCTGGCAGAGGCTGTATTGCTGTTGTTGCCGCTTGCGATTGAGCCAGGAAAGCAGGGATAGCTGCCATACCTTGTGTTAGCAAAACCCTTGCCGTAGTGAGGCAACCGCAATTCGCCAGTGAAGCCACGGTTTGTTGAGCGAGAAACAATCATTGTTGCTGGCAAACTGAGCAAAGGCAGGAAAATCGCTTTCAGAGGGAGCGTCTGTAGTAGTCAGTGAGCAGATTAACTTGCCATGAGCAAGTCTTGTTCATATGCTTAGAAAGGCGTAATGGACTTAGATTAAAGAGGGAAAATAATGGAAGGCTATAATATCTATATCATCATCGGGACAGGGATGGCAGGTTTGCTGGCCGGGTTTGTTATCGGTTGGCTCAGTCGTACATCGACAGGAAGTGGCCAGCAGCGTTTGACAGAGGACCTGCAAAAAACGCAACAGGAACTTGAGCAGTATCGCCAGGAAGTGGGCGGCCACTTTACCCGCACAGCAGAGCTGGTTGGTGAGATGACAGCACAATATCGTGCGGTTTACGAACATTTGGCTGATGGCGCCCAGCGACTCGGTGGTGATCAGGCTGTCCGTCTTGAGGCCGCCATTATCCAGGGTGAATCATTGCTCGATAGTCCGGCGAGGAAAGATTCTGTCACTGCTGCGGCCGAGGAGAGCAAAGAGGATAGTGACGACAAGGCTGAAAGTGATGAACAGCAATCGGCAGCAAAAATTGCCGCTGAAGATCTTGCCAAGGCAGCGCAACAGGCGAATAACAGTAAAGCCAGGACTGCCGGGAACGAAGCCGAGAAAGAGAAAGAAGGAAGCTAGAAGGACAGGCGTTGCCGCTCCGTAGGTGTTACTTTCAGGGAGCGGCAGCGCTCTTGCCACTGGTAAGGCTTGCGCGTCTCTTAGAGCTTACAGTGGCTGCCATCACAAAAAGGAGGTTCCTGGGTGTGTTTGCAAGCGCATAGTACGGCCGTTGTCGCCTCTTCGACAGTAAATTGCAGCGGTTCAAAATCGGTTCCGGCATGAGAACCGTCACAAAACGGCTGTTTTTGCGAATGACCGCAGCTACACCAATAATAAGTGCCTGCTTCAAGATTGACGATACAGGGTTGTTTTTGGGCAATCTTTGCTTTGGACATGACTAATCTTCCTTTGTTGTTTGCTGAGCGAAATATTGCCTGACAAAATTTGGCAGGGCGAAGCTGGCATGATGGATGTCAACGTTATAGTACTGCAAGGGAAAAGTGCACTGCTGAAGTGCTTGTTCGCGACAGGATGTCAGTTCGTTGCCTTTGCCGGCCAGGGTGGCACTCCACCAACCGGAAGGATAAACCGGTTGTGGGAACTGTAATGTGCGCACAAATGAAAAACCGGCAGCAGTCATTGCCGCCCGCATCTGGGCGATCAGCGAAAGATGCAGCAAGGGTGATTCGCTCTGCTGCACGAGGATTCCCTGCTCGCCCAGACAGCGTTGACAATGGCGATAAAAGGCTTCGGTAAAGAGGCCTTTCGCAGGCCCGACAGGATCCGTGCTGTCAACGATAATCAGATCATAGCGAGCCTCTGTAGCCTCCTCTATCCAGCGGATGCCATCAACAAAATGCAGACTTGCCCGGGGATCGTCATTGGCTTCCGTTAATTCCGGGAAATAGCGTTCTGCCAGACGTGTTACCCGCTCGTCTATTTCTACTTGCTCAACACTGACAAGCTCGCGATGGCGCAAGCATTCGCGGAGTGTGCCACAATCACCACCGCCAATGATGAGAACATGTTTGGGGGCCGGGTGAGAAAAGATTGCTGGGTGAGAGAGCATTTCATGATAGAGAAAATTGTCCCGGCTCGTGAGCATGACAAGACCATCAATGGTCATTAGATAACCAAATGTTTGCGTCTTATAAACAGCAATCGTCTGGTAGGGTGTTTTTTCTTCGTGCACCTTGTCATGAAGGTGGAGGGAAAAGGCAACACCACTCTCTTTCGATGCTTCCGTAAACCAGTTGTTAGCCAAAACCACGATAATCTCCCATGAGGTCAGTAGATAAATCGCCTATTCGCGCTTGCCAAAGCGATATTATTGCATCAGTCTCCGTTTGTTGGCGCATTTTGGCAAGCGCCTGAAGATTCTGCTGTCATTATTGACAGATATGATCGTTGTAGCGGCTTAGCGAGGAGCGTTGTTGATGACAGACTGGACGATTGCCAGAGCACGCGAAACGTACAATATTCGCCACTGGAGTAGCGGTTACTTTGATATCAATGATCAGGGACATGTTATCGCCTGTCCTGACGCTGCGGCTGGTGTGCAGGTTGATCTCTGGGATCTCGTTGCTGAATTGCGTGCGAGTGGCTTAACGACACCGGTATTGATCCGTTTCGGCGATATTTTGCGTGACCGCGTGGCGACGCTGAGCAAGGCTTTTGCGAAGGCCAGTGAGGCGCGGGGCTACCAGGGTCGCTATTGCCCCATTTATCCGATCAAGGTCAACCAGCAACATGTGGTGATTAAAGACTTGCTGGATCAGTCAGCGGCAAACCTTGGTCTCGAGGCCGGCAGCAAGCCGGAGCTACTGGCGATCCTCGGCATGGCAACCATGGCCAGCGATGTGCCCTTGATCTGCAATGGTTACAAGGACCGGGAGTTCTTGCGTTTGGCCTTGATCGGCCAGCTGCTTGGTTATCGCGTGCATATCGTTATCGAGAAATACAGTGAGCTCAAGGCTGTTCTTGCCGAAGCCCGCTCGCTGGCTGTTAAGCCCGTGCTGGGAATCCGTGTGCGACTGGCTTCGATCGGGAAGGGAAAATGGCAAAATACCGGTGGCGAGAAGTCGAAGTTTGGCCTTTCTGCGCCGCAAGTGACGGCGGCTATCGAATATCTGAAGCGTCATGATGCGCTCGATTGCCTGCAGTTGTTACATACGCATCTCGGATCACAGATAGCTAATATTCATGATATTCAGCGCGGGATGTCTGAAGTTGCCCGCTATTACGCTGAATTACGTCGGCTTGGCTGCGACATTCGTACCGTTGATGTCGGCGGTGGCCTGGGCATCGACTATGAAGGTACGCGGTCACGCAATGATTGCTCCATTAATTACAGCATCGAGGAATACGCATATCAGGTTGTACAGTCTTTGCACGATATCTGTGTCGAGAAACGGCTGCCGCACCCGGATTTGATTACCGAAGCGGGCCGGGCGATGACTGCTCATCATGCGCTGCTGGTGACGAATGTGATTGCCAGCGAGTCTACACCGACAGAGCGGGATGTCAGTGGTCGCGCGACACACCCAGCTGTAGTGCATTTGCGTGATGGTTTGAAGTCACTGGCGACGCGGCCGGCGGTTGAGGTTTACCATGATGCCGTGCACTGGATGGCGGTGGCCCAGGAGGGTTTTGTCCATGGCCTGCTGACTCTGGAGCAACGAGCCCTGGCCGAGCGGCTCTATTTTGTTACCTGCCGACAGTTACGACCATTGCTTGACGGCAGTCGCCGGAGTCAACGACAGATCGTTGAAGAATTGAATGAAAAGCTGGCCGATAAGTATTTCTGCAATTTTTCAATTTTTCAGTCATTGCCCGATGTCTGGGCCATTGATCAGGTCTTCCCTATTCTGCCCCTGCACCGTCTCGATGAGGCACCGCTGCGGCGTGTTGTGTTGTCGGATATTACCTGTGATTCGGATGGCCGCATTGATCACTATGTGGATGAACAGGGTGTTGAAGCGACTTTGCCCTTGCATACCCTTATTGATGGCGAACCCTATCTACTGGGCATTTTTCTTGTCGGTGCCTACCAGGAAACACTGGGCGATATTCATAACCTCTTTGGTGATACCCATACGGTCAATGTTGAACTTGATGGGGC
>JALWQD010000238.1 GCA_026994735.1 Gammaproteobacteria bacterium
GAATATTGACCGCAACGACACGAAAACTATTTTCAATATATGGAAAATCAGATGGCAAGTTAACCGCTAAGGTTTTCGGTTGGACGCCATAGCTGTTGACTTTACCCGGCCGGTCATCCCGACAACTGCCTGACAGGCATGACCAGGCCAAAAGACTATCCGCTGACTGCTGGCTGTTGCCTGAAAAATAGGCCTGTATCGATGGCATGGCCGCTACTTCCGGCAGATGACCACAAACCCTGATCATTACTCATACCACTCACTCGTTTGCGGGAAGCGGTTTTTTCGCCGGCCGGCCTCCCGAGGCACGCAGGCTGAGGACTTTGCTCAAGGTGTTGAACCAGAAAGGAGCGCCGAGGGAGATAAAACAGGCGCTGATCAGCCAGCCGAGGATGACCAGGGGACAAAAACTTTCTCTTGCCTGCGCGTTCCAGCCAATAGGCAGTGGCAATTTATCGATTTCGTTCAGGAGGCCAATGGCCTGTTGGCGACGGTTACTGATTTGCTCGACGGCAGTCGTCGGGCTGTCTTGGCTGCTCTCTGCCACTATGGTGCCATTCTGCTGCAGGAACTGATCGGCCATGGAAACCATCGCTTCGCGCTGTGCCTGATCATGCCAGAGGCTGTCAGCCAGGCGGATGCTGTCGATATTGAAGGCTGCAGATAAAGCCAGGGCGACAAGGAGCATGTAAAATTGCGTGCTGCGCTTATACCAGCCGGAAACCCGGTCGGTGGTGTTATCAAACCAGCGTTCCAGTTCGCCGATAAAATCATCAACATTACCGCGGGCCTTGTAGGCCAGGGCTGAGAGCGAGCGCTGCAAGTCACTCTCGGGTAGCGAATCGATAGCCGCGGGCAACTTGTCGAAGGGGTTAACACTGGCATCACTGCGAATCAGATCCATCACCGTGGCCGAGAACTGTTCGGCGGGCAGATAGGATGGAAAGCGGTCTTTCGGTGCCAGGCGATCGATCAACGGGTGGGCAAAGAAACGCGCCGAGAAATCACCGGGGCCGTCTTCGTGGAGGAGTATTTGCAAACCTTTACGCAAGGTGCGGGAACGCAGCCGCAAGAGGCCGCTGATTAACTCCTGCGCCGCGCTGCAAAGCAGACTCAGGAGCAAATAGACGAAAACCATACCGATAACCGTATCAATCACTGTGCCACCCATCGCGGCATCCTCCCTGTTATCACTCCAGCGAGGATAGACGTCTCGCCAGGGAGGGTCAAACCCCCGCCGCTCATGACACAATTCAGACACTTATGCCAGCGGCAAGTCTTCCATGACAATTTCAACACGTGCGTTCTGGTCAGACAACCACAATTGGCCGTCCTCAATCGTGCATTGCCATTGCATTGTTCTGTTTAATAGTACGGCCAGGCCTGCGGTCGAATCAGCAGCAAGATTGATCACGCGCAGATTGTCGGTACGGCGCAAAGCCTTGCGGTTTTTTTGCCACCAGATATCGACACTGCGACCACCATAGGCGTAAACAATGACCTGGCCGGCACGACCGCAGGCCTTGCGCAAACGGCGTTCATCGGGCAAGCCGACATCGATCCACAGATCGATGTCGCCGGTGAGATCCTTGTGCCAAAGGTCAGGTTCGTCTTCACTACTGAGGCCTTTGGCAAAAACCAGTTCCTCATCGGCATGAAGAATAAAGGCCAGCAAACGGACCATCAACCGTTCTTCCGTCTCGGAGGGATGCTGGGCCAGTGTCAGGGTGTGATCGGCATAATAGTTCCGGTCCATGTCGGCGATGCTGACAGCAGCTTTGTAAATCGTAGCTTTGTGGGCCATGGTTTCTCTATGCTTTGCGGGGCCAGGCGGCAGTATACCTGTCCATTGCAGCAGCAGACAGGGTTGAGCACGCAGGCGGACGATAACTCACCTATACTTTACGCTGTCTCCCTCTTCTTCTCGATAGCAGGTATGTTATGCGCGATCAAACGGATTGTCCTTTTTGTACCCTGCCCGCCCAGCAGCAGCGCGGCCAGACGGCGGCCTTTGTCATCATCCGCGACCGTGCGCCGATATCACCGGGCCATACACTGATTATCCCTCGACGGCATGTTGAATCACTCTTCGCGCTGACGGCCAGTGAGTTTAGCGATCTGCAACAGGCTTTGCAGTCAGCGCGGCATGAAATCGAACAGCAGCATCACCCCAAGGCCTATAATATTGGCATTAATGATGGCCCTGCAGCCGGACAAACTGTTGCTCACTTGCATGTCCACCTGATCCCCCGCTATCCAGGAGATCAGCAGGACCCGCGTGGCGGTATTCGCTGGATTTTCCCCGGACAAGCTCAATACTGGCCCGACTAAACCACACTAACTATCTGGATAATCAGGGCTTTCTAAAGGTTCACCGCCAGCGACCGCTGCTAAAGGAATCAGCTATTCATCAGCCATAAACGGATTCAGAGCGAAGGATTTGCGCATGCCATCATTCAATATCAAACAAAAATTCGTTATTATCGGCTTGATTTCGACAATATCGGTTCTCGGTATTATCGCTTTCAATAAACAGAGCACTGAGCAACTGCTCTATCTTGAAAAAATTCGTTCACAAATCTCCTCGATCGAAGAAGCGGTATTGACACTGCGACGCAAGGAAAAAGACTTTCTTGCCCGCAAAGAACAAAAATATCTCGATGAATTTGCGCACGAGAGCGATCATCTGCAATCACAGCTGCTGACGCTCCGCAGCAATCTTGATGCCATTGCCGTGGCCAACCCGTCGGTGGCTGAACTGGCAATTTTACTGAAAGAGTACGAAAACACCTTCAGGCAATTAACACGACAGCAGAAAAAGATCGGCCTCGGCCCCACAAAAGGTCTCTATGGCTCTCTGCGACAAGCCGTACACCTGGCGGAAGAGTCCATTCGAAACAACAACGACCAACGCCTGCTTGCCGATATGCTGACTCTGCGGCGTAATGAAAAGGATTTTATGCTGCGACATGACATGCAATACGTTAAACGATTGCAGAAAAATTTCGCCGTCATGCAAACAGACCTTGATATCAGCAACACTGACGTACAAACGAAACAACAAATTCGCCAACACCTACGCCGTTACCATGCTGACTTCATGGCCCTGGTAGAGGCCAGTCAGGTACGTGGCCTGACGCATCACGATGGCATGATGGGCAAGATGCGCGCAGCCTTCCACAAGGCTGAAGTCATGTTGCTAAAAATGACCCGGCAGCTCGACATCAGGATCAGTGCAGCTGAGGCCTACCTGCACAATAGCAATAATATCTTTTCCTTGCTTTTCGTCGGCGCAGTCATTGTCCTGCTATCGTGGTTTGCCTTTTCCATTTTAAATCCGCTACAGCAACAGATAGCCGTCATAAAAAGGATTTGTGCCGAGAACAATCTCGATATTCGTATGGACGATACACGCAGTGACGAAATCGGTGATGTCGCCACTTCTTTCAATAAACTACTGGATAATTTTCAGCGCATTGTCAACTCGATCCGTTCTTCAGCAGGCAAAATGAAATCAACAGCCGACGAACTTTCAGCAATTTCAGCAGGAACGGTTTTGAGTGCGAAGCAACAAGCCAGCCAGACGGAACAAGTCACCCAGGCAATGAATGAAATGTTTTCTTCGGCCCAAGACGTTGCCTCCGAGAGCGTCTCTGCTGCCGCAACAGTCACTGCCGCCAATCATGATATCCATACGGGTCAGCAGGTGATCAATATAGCCGTTGATGCCGTCAATAGCCTCTCCACAGAGATCGACCAAGCAAGCAAGAGGATTAATAAGCTGGCAGAGGACAGTATGAGCATCGGTGCAGTTGTTGAAGTCATTCGCGACATCACCGAACAGACCAATCTATTGGCACTGAATGCTGCTATCGAGGCATCACGGGCGGGCGAACACGGTCGCGGCTTTGCGGTTGTTGCCGATGAGGTACGCTCCCTTGCTTCACGGACGCATGATTCGACCCAGGAAATCCAGAAGATGATCGAGCAATTACAAGATGGCACAAGGGCAGCGGTTGAAGCGATGGAAGCCAGTTGTAATCAATCACGGCTAGGTGTCGAGAAGATAACAGCCGCCGGTATCGCCCTGAATGCCGTCATCAAAGACATTCAGAAGATCAATAATATGAACCAGAAAATAGCCCGTGCGGCAGAAGCGCAAAGCACGGTCACCGGACAAATCAGCAGTAATGTTTCGGAAATCAATATCATCGTAACAGCAACAACAAGGCATACAGAAAAGACGTCTCGTGCCAGTGAAGAATTAGGCCAGCTTTCGCTCGTCATGAATCAATTGGTTTCACAATTCAAAACCTGATAAAAATACTTTTCGGCGGTCTTGTTGCGAGCATTATCGAGACAGGGAGTGACCCAATAAAGCAGCCCGGCGGACAAACAACCAGACTGCCTTTCCGCCGACAGAGCCATTAAAACTGTGGCTGCGCACCCATGCTGGCTGTCCAGGCAAAAGGATCAAGAAGATTACCATTCAACCCTTGAAAATCAAGCAATAACTGCTTGTCAGCAACGGTGCCTGTGCCGGGCTTGGTTAGCTGCAGGCTTTGATAATCGAAGCCATCAACGACATTCGAAGCAATCCAGGTACTCTTGATTGCATTAGCAACCTTCGCACCACCACCACTTGCGCCGCTTGAGTTCCAGCTAAAGGTCGTCGCTGCTCCGGTAGTAACAGCGTTGACTGTACGTCCGCCCAAGAACGCTGTCTCCGTCACACCATGGGTATCGACCACTGGACCACTGGCAAAAAAGCCACCGC
>JALWQD010000239.1 GCA_026994735.1 Gammaproteobacteria bacterium
GTTCCGCCAGTGACACCGAGGGCAACGGCGTGCCGGCCTCTGAAATGACCAAGTGGTTCGATACCAACTACCACTACATCGTACCGGAGGTCACGGCCGAGTCGACGTTTTCGCTGAACGCGGCGCGTCTACTGAGCCACTTGGCCGAAGCCCGGGAGGCCGGCGTACAGGCCAAACCGGTCATTATTGGCCCGGTGACCTACCTGTGGTTGTGCAAGGAGAAAGACGCCTCCCACCGCCTGGACCTGCTAGACAAACTATTGCCGGTGTATGGCGACCTGCTTGAAAAACTGGCCGACGCCGGTGCTGAATGGGTGCAGATTGACGAACCTGTCCTGGTCACCGAGCTGGAGGCTGACTGGCAGCACGCCTTCAACACCGCCTATCACCACCTCAAGGCGAACCGGGTCAGGTTGCTGCTGACCACCTATTTCGGCACCCTGCAGGACAACCTGCAATTGGCCTGCAACCTGCCGGTGGCCGGTCTGCATGTGGATGCGGTGCGTGGACGCGAGGAAATCACTCAAGTCGTCGACTGGTTACCGGGACATAAAGTGCTGTCTGTCGGCGCCATTGATGGCCGCAATATCTGGAAAACCGACCTGAGTGCAGTTCTGAACTGGCTGCAGCCGCTTGCTGACAAACTCGGAGACCGTTTATGGATCGCGCCATCCTGCTCACTCCTGCATGTGCCGGTGGATCTGGACAGCGAAGAAAAACTGGATGCTGATATCCGTCGCTGGCTGGCCTTTGCCAAACAGAAACTGACTGAACTATCGTTACTGGGCAAGGCTATCAATGAAGGCCGTGCCGCCATAAGCGACGAACTGGCGGCCAATAAGGCCGCCATTGAAAGCCGAAACAACTCTCGTCGCGTTCATAATCAGACAGTGAAAGATGCGGTAAAAAGTATTACCCCCGATATGGGCAAGCGTCAGAACCCCTATGCGGAACGCAATAGCAAACAGCGCGCTCGTCTAAATTTGCCGATGTATCCAACAACCACTATCGGCTCGTTCCCCCAAACGCCGGATATCCGCAAGACCCGTCTGGCCGTCAAGAAACAGGACATTTCTATCGACGAATACAATTCAAGAATGAAAGCCGCAATTGAACATGCCGTGCGTCAACAGGAAAAACTTGGCCTGGATGTACTGGTGCATGGTGAAGCCGAACGCAACGACATGGTTGAATACTTCGGTGAACAACTTGACGGCTACGCATTTAGCCAATCTGGCTGGGTACAGTCCTACGGCTCCCGGTGCGTCAAACCACCGATCCTGTACGGCGATATCCATCGGCCCAAGCCCATGACCGTTGACTGGATCAAATACGCCCAATCCCTGACCGACAAGCCGATGAAAGGGATGCTCACCGGTCCGGTCACTCTCCTCAACTGGTCTTTCGTGCGAGACGATCAGCCACGCAGCAAAACCTGTCTGCAACTAGCACTGGCCGTGCGCCAGGAAGTACTCGATCTGGAAGCTGCTGATGTCCATGTGATTCAGATCGATGAGGCAGCGCTGCGCGAGGGTCTGCCACTACGCAAATCTGAATGGCGGGATTACCTCGCTTGGGCAGTCGAATCCTTCCGTATTGGAGCCAATGGTGTCAGCGATGAAACCCAGATACACACGCATATGTGTTACTCCGAGTTCAATGATATTATCGGAGCCATCACCCATATGGATGCAGATGTCATCACCATTGAAACTTCGCGTTCCGATATGGAGCTGCTGGATGCCTTCGACGATTTCAAATATCCGAACGAGATCGGCCCGGGTGTCTATGACATCCATTCACCCAACATTCCGAACGTGGCAGATATGGTGGACCTCATGCAAAAGGCAGCGAAACGCGTTCCTGTCGCACAGCTATGGGTCAACCCTGATTGCGGGCTAAAGACGCGAGGATGGCCAGAGGTCGAACGAGCCATTCGTAACATGGTTCAGGCAGCAATGACGCTGCGTCAAAAGGTGGCCGATTAGTTTCTGGGCCTGTAAGAAATTCTGTCTTTGTGAGCCATAGGATAGGCCTTTCAAAGGACCTGTATATGGCTCGCAAAAAGCAGCCGAACGATGGGCCAACCGGGCGTTGGCTGAAGTGCTGAAGTACTCGTTACGGGTAATGAACAAGCCCAGGAACCACAGTGTCGAGGACATCCTGATCGCGGGTACCGAGGGCGAGCTGCCGAGCCACAGCCCATCAATGACAGTCTTATCCCCAACTTTGCTTTGAGATCTTTAACCACGATTGTGTGGCTATCTCGGCACTGTTCTGTGTCCACCCTGTCTCCGCAAAACAGGGTCCACTTCAGGATCTCGTCACGCCCGACAAGACTATCTCAATCACTCGCAGCGAGGACGAAAGTCCTCTATTTGGCTTCCCTTCAATTTTCATTAGCGACAAAATATTCCCGGCTGCTTATCAAGCATGACTACTGTCTACTCGCCGCCGCTGACCAAATAATCTGTGACATAGCGACGCCTCACATGAAACGGTAAAACCGTAAATCAGATGTTTTGATCACGACATGCCACTAACAAATCCGGGGGAAGTTAAAGTCTTATCAAAATAGTCACGATAACCCTCAAGACAGCGCACATCTTTACAGGGCGCTATACCGTTCCAGGTCAAGGAGATGAGGTCATCGCAATGAAATGGTTTGCCAACCTTTCGGTAAAATACAAAATCCTGTCTATCGTAGCCGTTGGCATCGCTGGCCTGACGTTCTACCTGATTCTCAATTCTTTTGTCAATCAAAGAAACAGCACCCGTCTGACCTCACTCCAAAACATCTATTATCCAACGCTGGAAAAAGCAGAATCCAATATTCATTTATTGGTACGCATCGATGAAACCCTGCAGAGTGCTGTCGCCTCTGCAGAAGAGGATATGATTGAAGCAGCAGCCACCTGGGCTGATGAAATCATGGCCAACCTGGCATTAATTGAAGATACCGGGAACTTCGGCAAAGCGCCTGGCGAAATAAAAAACAGTTTTTCTGATTATTTTAAAAAGGCTTCAACACTTGCCCTTGCCCTTGCCAATGGCGACATTCCTCTTACGCAAGCAGGAGAAGAAATTGCCGTCATCAGTACGAAAAAAAGCCACCTCGAAGAACAACAAAAGAAGTTTCGCGACCTCGTGGACAACCAGTTCACTGCTGCCATTACCAATTCCATCAACGAATCGCGAAGCTTGCTTTACACAGGCATTATTGTCACTTTTCTACTGGCCATCCTGCTCTGCGGTATTGGCCTCTATGCCAACCGCCTGATTACTGGCAACATCAACTCCGTCACACGCTCACTGCATAAAATGGCTGCCGGGGGCGGTGACCTTCGTCATCGCCTGAAAAGCAAGCAAACCGATGAGATCGGTAGTCTTGTAGAAGCCTTCAATGCCTTTATCGAGCAGTTACAGGGCCTGATCAAGAAGGTCACTGAGAATGTCGTCACCCTGAGAAGCGAAGCCAGCGACATGTCCACTGTCTCGGAACAGGCACAAAGCCGTGCCGAAGAACAACGTGCTGATGTCAAACAAGTGGTTGCCGCCATGGAACAAATGTCATCCGCTGGCCAAACCGTCAACAGTCACGTCGAAGAAGTGGTCCATTTTGCTGATCAGGCCAATCAGGAAGCAACGCTAAGCTGCAAGATTGTTATTGAGGCTGCTGAAAGCACTCGTGAACTGGCTCAAGAGGTCGACTCAGCAACTATTTCCATTGAAAAACTCGCTGAAAACAGTGAACAAATCAATACAGTTGTCGAAGTCATTCAAACCATTGCCGAACAAACCAACCTGTTGGCATTGAATGCAGCCATCGAAGCCGCACGTGCTGGCGAGCATGGACGAGGCTTTGCCGTTGTTGCTGATGAAGTCCGCAGCCTGGCGCAACGAACCCAGCAATCAACCGGAGAAATCCACAACATTATCGAACAACTACAGACATCCGCACGAGAAGCCGAGTCATTAATGAAAGCAAGCCGCTCACGCGCGCATAGCAGTGCCGAAAAATCTGAAGCGACACGGACATCACTGGAAACCATCGCTGAAATGATCTCCCGCATCAACATAATGAATAATGAAATTTCAACAGCAGTTGACGAACAATCCCAGGCTGTCTGTCTGGCGAATAACAGTATGCATGCCATTCACGAAGCCGCTCTCGAAGGTTCTCAGACAAACCAACAGCTTTATGGCAATAGCGAAGAAGTCGCCATTCTGACGAACAAACTCGATCAACTCGTACAACAATTTAAAGTCTAAATAAAACCCGCGACTGGCGCGGGCTGACAAGCGTGAGGAGAGGATATGAATACACACCGATTAAACCCGCTGGCAAGGCTAACAGGCCTTTGCTTGCTGCTTTCCTTGGGTTTCAACACCCAGGCAGCCGTTGTCGTTATCGGTAATGCTGCCAATACGAGCGGCGAGCTGAGCAAGCAACAGGTCAAGCGTATTTTTCTTGGCAAAACATCATCGTTGCCCGATGGCTCTGTGGCCGAAGTCATCGACTTGCCTGACGATAATCCGGCCCGCAAGGAATTCTACAAGAAGGTTATTCATAAGACCCCCTCACAACTGAAGTCCTATTGGGCCAAGCGAGTCTTTACTGGCAAGGGCGCACCACCGGATAAAAAGCCGGATGCGCAAACTGTCAAACAATGGGTAGGTGAAGCAAAAGGGCGCATCGGCTATATCGATAGTGGCGCTGTTGACGAT
>JALWQD010000240.1 GCA_026994735.1 Gammaproteobacteria bacterium
GGACCCACCCAGTGCAAAACTGGAACCTTACATTATCGCAGTTGGCGATCCATTTTGAGGGGCGCCTGGACGAGCATATTGCTCTGTGATCGTTGACTGACACAGAGTTTTGAACACCCTCTACGATTCATCTCTGGCAGAAAGTTTACTGCCAGAGATAATAAAATATTCCTGTGACCGAAATTTTTTAGCCGGAAAAACAACCATACAAAGCGCTAATAACGACAACTGAAGTTTGTCGAAAAAGTAGCGAAATATAATCTTTTTCTGCGAGAAAAAAATTTCTCAACATCGATTGCGTCGCATTGATACTCTTCTTTTTTTGCCACTGGCATGTTTATGACCGGCATTTTCGCCAGAAGCAATCCGTTTTTTACAAAAATGATATCTCAATAGATCATGAACAAAACATCTATTACTGCTCACGAGGTTAGCAAGGCTTTTTCTAACAGGAATTCCATCAGAAAAGATTGGCCAGAGAATATCCAGACGACATCAACCAAAGCATTCCATTTAGTGTCTATTTCTAGTTACAAATAAAGCATAAAAAAACCCCCGACTGAAAAGAGAGGAGGGGGGAGGAGCATCAGCCGGGGGGTTTGAGAGGAGGTTCTTACGGAGCTTATTAAAACATTGCTGCCTTAACAACCTCTTAACGCATTCTCAAGACAATAGGTTCCCAAAATAAAATATTTTCTCTCCAACCCTGCAGATTTCCCCCTCAGCTATTGGCTGGGGAGGCAACCGATGAGAGAACTCTCCAACTATCCTGAAGTACGGGTAATCAGGGAATTCTGGGCAGTGTGGTAACGCCAAAAAAGCAGTAGCAAAAAAGCAAGTAACGACAGGGGCATCGTCATACCGGCACCAGACAAACGGTTGCCAGCACTGACACTACCAGGCAAATTTGCGGAGACAACAACAGGGATGATCGCTACATTATCGTCGAGCTGGGTCTCTCGAGCACGACCACTGGTCTTAATAATAACATTCCGTGTACCCGCCTGTTGGGGTATCAAGGTAACCACAAGATCCACCCTCCCCTGTGATGGCAAGAGGCCCAGCTGACAACTGATAACCGAAATCAACGCGGTACAACTACCCGCGCTGCCAGTAATTGCGCCACCGTTGGTCAGACCGCTCGGCAATTCAAGTGCCACAGCCACCTCTGTGGCCGTCAGCAGACCATTATTATGAATACTGACTAAAAGATCTGTACTCTGCCCCTGGAGGGCATCACCGGCAAGCTGGGCACTCACTGCCAAGTTTGCTTCATCGCTACTGCCAAGGATCATGCCTCCCGCGCCGACAGCGACAATCGCCGTCGCGCTGCTGGCGACCCCCTGCAAAGTCAAGTCACCAAAACCAGTCTTCTGAACTGACCAGTCAAGACCATTATTGCTGGTAGCCACGACCCCTAGATAACCGGCAGCAACAAGCAGTCCGGCAGGGCCTTTGCTGTGACTGTTGAGGCGAGCCAGACCATTGCCACTAGCAAGCTGCAGGGAACGTTCCAATTGCCAATGAACACTATCGACACTGGTTAACAGCACCCCTTCGCCAACAATGTTCCAACGCACTCCATCCCAAAGCACGCTGCGCAAGGGTGCTGTCGTCAGACTATTGCGGCTCGTCCAATTGATACCATCACTACTGACAAGCAAATTGCCCTGGTCACCAACGGCAACAAAGGATTGTCCATCGGAAGCAATACCCGTCAGCGATGGTGCCGGAGCGCCAAGCTGAGCGTTAGCGACAGTCTGTGCGCACCAGGAGATACCATCCGTGCTATCAATAATTGCCCCGCCAGCGCCGACAGCAACATATCGTCCAGCGGCAAAGGTGATCGCCTGCAGATCCTGTGCCGTTGCCGACGACCAGCGTCCGGCAGGCATTGTTCGCAGACAGGCTTGCGGTATCACTAATGCCCAGGAACTACCATCGCTATTGCTATGCATCACCTCGCCGGCATCACCTACCGCCCAAAAGCTGCTGCCATCCCAGGTTAGACCAGAATGAGTCCGGCCAGAGGGCGTTGGCCGGCTTTGCCACTGCTGGGCATCATGACTACTCAACAGAGCCCCGGCAGCACCAACGGCAACCCATTGTCCGGCTGGGTTGGCAGCGACATCGTAGAGCATCTGCCGGTTCGGGCGGCTACTTTGCCAATGCCCCCCCTGATCATCACTATAGCTCGAAAGGGCGTCATCACCGACAGCCAGCAGACGGCTGGTGTTCGTAGCCAGCGCCTTGATATCGGTCGCCTGCGGGGCAGGTAGCAGATTCCAACTTTGGCCATCCACACTCTTGCTGATGACACCTCTATCACCGCCGACAAAGGCCTCAGTCGCAAGCAGTGAAATCGCCTTCAGTGTCACCGTTGTTGCGGCACTAAATGCCTGCCACTGTTGCCCATCAACACTTGTCAGGACAGTGCCGCCACTGCCAGCAGCCAACCAGACTGACGCCGATGGCCACCAGCTAAGAGCATGAATATCACTGCCATTGTTATTTGTAACAGATTGCCAGATCTGGCCGTCATTACTCGAAAGAATCATGCCATTGTCGCCAGCAACCAGCCAAAGACCTGCATGCCAGGCAACGGTCCGGAATATCAAGGAAGCCATCGATGATGGCACGCTCTGCTTCTGCCAGAGATAGCCATCATCACTGTAAAGAATCGTACCCTCTGCCCCGACGCTAACAAAACCCTGGCCATCACTGGCTATGGCCAGCAAATCCGCACTGCTCTGCGCTTGCAACGGTGTCCACACTGTCGCTGCGCCGACACCATCGCTAACCACTGCCCCGGCCTCACCGACAGCAACATGACGGCCCTGGTTATTCCAGCTAATCGCATACAAATGACTGTCAGTGGCACTTTCCTGCCGTTGCCACTGACGACCATCGGTACTCACAGCTAAGGTACCCGCGGCACCAACGGTCCAGAAACGCGCCCCGTCCCAGGCAAGGCCATCAAGGACCGCTGTTCTGGCAAAGGGAGTTGCTGGCTGCCAGTGTTCACCAATAGCCAAGGCAAAACCGCTATAGGAAAAAAAGGCAAGCAGTAATATGGAAGGGTATTTCAACGCTTGATAGCACATCTCCAACCCCCTTACTTTTCTGTCAGGATAAGTCGACTCAGGCGACCATTATACTCGCGCAGCAACAAGGCATCCTCATGTTGCTTGAGGACAGGAGCGCCTTCCTGCTCACTCGAAAAACGGTAGCGTCCAAGTAATGAGCCATCACGCAGAGACAGTGCATGCAGATAGCCTGAAGCATCGGCCAGCAGTAAACGGCCGGCAAAGACCTGAGGCCGGGACAAGCGTCGGTATTTTAGCTGGTCCTGTCGCCAGATGATTTCACCATTGAGACGGTCAACGGCCGAAATCTGCCCTTGATCCCCGACAAGAAAAAGATAGCGGTCATCGCTGGCGATATCCAGATGTGTCGAAATATCGCGTGACCAGAGGATGCGCCCAGAAAGAAGCGATGCTGCAACCAGTCGGCGCTGATAAGCAGAACTGTAGACAACGCCGTCAATGACCAGCAAAGCAGCATCAATATCGGCCATGCGCGCAAGTACAGTGCGCCCATCAGCAGTACCAACATCGCTGACCCAAAGAAGAGAACCCGTGGCACCATCGAGAGCAAGCAGACGGCCATTGGCAAAGCCGGCCAGCACCTTGTCACCAATAGCCAGTGGCGGACTGGTGCCACGTAAAGTCAGCGTCGGCAGAATTTCGCTATACACCCAGAGACGCTTCCCCGTCTGCCGGTCAAGCGCAATCAATTGTCCGTTACTGGTATGAACAAAAATTTTGTCTGCTTGCAAAACGGGCGGCGAAAGCACTTCACCCGGCATAGGCTGACGCCAAAGCAAGGCACCATCATCAACAGCGAGAGCCATCACCTCACCATCCAGTGTGGCAACAACAACCATCGATTTATCAGCAGCAATGCCATCAGCCACCTGTGCAGAAAGCTTATTCTCCAGTTTCAAGGCCGTCTGCCAAACCGTTTCACCGGCATCATTAAGTAATAGTAAATCACTATCAATGACAACCAGGATACGATCAGCAACCGGGGTCACCACGGGCACACCGTGAGAGCCGAGCCCCTCAATACCATCTTCATCGACAATAAAACGCCGCGACCAAACAGTCTCCAGCGGTAATTCGGGCACACCCGCACGTAACGGTAGTGGCTCAGGACGTACAGACTCACTGGAGCAGCCAGCCAGCCAAAATGGCAGCAGTAATAACAACAAGATGCAGCAATGCCGACTGACGTTCAAATGACTAGCCTGCCGGCACTTGCTGTAGACGAAAACTGTCTCAATGAGACTCCGCTCCCAGGTCGGTCAGCTTCATCTGCAACAACTCACGACTGGCCTCGGCAGGCAGCAACGCCAAGGCTTGAATATAAGCGGCATGGGCAGCTGTAATATCGCCACGGCTACGCAAGATATCGCCTCTCAATTCGGCAAAACGGGTCTGACCTGCCGTATCCCTGGCACTGTCCAGCTGGGCCAAAGCGGCATCGCCCTGTCCTTGGGCATACAGTGTACGGGCAAGGCGCCAGCGCGCTGTCTGCTTATATTCAGGCAGGGCATCCTCTTGTTCAAGCACCCAACGCAAGCTAGCCATAGCATCATCATGCCGGCCCTTTTCTTCAGCCAGTCGTGCCTCGATCATCGCCGCCATAATAGCGTATGG
>JALWQD010000241.1 GCA_026994735.1 Gammaproteobacteria bacterium
CCAGAGCGGCCTGTTGCAAACAGTCCGTCTGCTCGGGACACCGGGGCCGGACGGTAGAATACGCATTGCCCGGCAGGGCGACCTCAGCCGTGACCTCGGCTGGGCACGGGCAATGCTAGGATCATGAGCAGCGGCTAAGGCAGGCCTTGCTGATGATGACGACAAGTCACAGCAATAAACAAAGCCCTGCAGCCAGGGCTTAAGATGGCCTAAACTAGCGCTTCATTGCGGCAAAGAATTCGGCATTCGACTTCGTTGCCTTGATCTTGTCGAGCAAAAATTCAATGGCCGATAACTCATCCATCGGATGGAGCAATTTGCGCAGGATCCACATCTTTTGCAATTCATCGGGCTTGGTCAGCAATTCTTCCCGCCGTGTTCCCGAACGATTAAGGTTGATCGCCGGATAAATACGCTTCTCAGCAATTCGGCGGTCGAGGTGAAGTTCCATATTACCGGTGCCCTTGAACTCCTCATAGATGACATCATCCATCCGTGAACCCGTCTCAACGAGGGCCGTCGCAATAATCGTCAGACTACCGCCTTCCTCAATATTGCGTGCCGCACCAAAAAAGCGCTTTGGTCGCTGCAGGGCATTGGCATCAACACCTCCCGTCAACACCTTCCCAGACGATGGCACGACCGTATTATAGGCACGCGCCAAGCGCGTAATCGAATCGAGCATAATCACCACATCCCGTTTGTGCTCAACCAGGCGTTTGGCTTTTTCGATAACCATTTCAGCCACCTGGACATGTCGGCTGGCCGGCTCATCGAAGGTGCTGGAAACAACCTCACCACGCACCGAACGCCTCATCTCGGTCACTTCTTCGGGACGCTCATCGATGAGCAGTACAATGACATAACATTCCGGGCTTTGCTGCGTAATCGAGTGCGCGATGTTCTGCAACATCATCGTCTTACCCGCCTTGGGTGGCGACACGATCATGCCCCGCTGACCTTTTCCGATGGGCGAAACAAGCTCGATAATTCGCGGCGTTATATCCTCTGTGCTGCCATTACCGATTTCCATCGGCAGTCGTTCATTGGCAAATAATGGCGTCAGATTTTCGAAGAGAATTTTATGGCGGGCATTTTCAGGTGGTTCAAAATTAATTTTGCCGACCTTGAGCAGGGCAAAATAGCGTTCACCTTCTTTCGGCGGGCGAATGCGGCCAGCAACCGTATCCCCCGTACGCAGGTTAAAGCGACGAATCTGGCTCGGGGAAACATAGATGTCATCCGGTCCGGCAAGGTAAGAACTATCGGGAGAACGCAGGAATCCAAACCCATCCTGCAAAATCTCCAGCACCCCCTCGCTCTCGATCTGCTCGCCCTTCTTGGCCTTGGCCTTGAGGATGGCAAAGATAATGTCTTGTCGACGTGAACGGGCAATACCATCAATGCCCATGCTTTCGCTGATTGCAAGCAATTCCGCAGCGGATTTCTTTTTCAATTCATTGAGATTCATACGTGTATCTGTGTCTCGAGTGTGGTGGGAACCTGACAACAAAGGAAAAACGCCCTATGTTGCAATTATTCGGTGGGATATTGAATATGGAGTTTGTAATCGGTTTGTAGAACGACCAAGCGGACTGTCAATTTGGGTCTTTGCCCATCGCCTTGTGCTTGATCAATACACTGCACCCGGGAGGTGCCACCTATCAATCTGGATACGATAGGCTACCATGTTCTAGCGGTCGAATCCAACCGCACTTTAATGTCCGTCTCAGCCAGCAACCCCCTGTGCGGAGCTTGGACAGCAAAAAGTCGTTCCCATAACTCTTAGTCACCACTACAGAACGTCTTTTTGCCGCAACTCAAACAGGCATCGCTGTCTGTTTAGAGATTACTATCAATGAACGTTGCCAGCTGTGATTTTGAAGCCGCACCCACCTTGGTTGCTTCAACATTGCCATTCTTGAACAGCATCAATGTCGGGATACCACGGATCCCGTAGCGTGGCGGAATCGTCGGATTTTCATCAATATTCAGCTTCGCCACCTTGATTTTACCCGCATATTCCTGGCCTATTGTCTCAAGAATCGGAGCAATCATTTTGCAGGGACCGCACCATTCTGCCCAGAAATCGACCAGGACGGGTAACTCGGATTGCAGCACCTTTTCTTCAAACTCTGCATCCGAAACATGCATGATCACATCACTCACAGTCATTAGTCTCCATCTGTAGTCATTAGGTCTAGTCGGAGCCGTTATTGGCCAGAACAGGGTAATTATCGCCAAATTGGCGCTGCTATACAAATATGTCGTTACCCAGGCAGCGTCATATCATCACTTTGACGATTTATTTTGTTCGCCAGGAAAGACTTTCGCTCTCCTTTCACGGGTAAAAATAGCTTCGATAGCCAACAACAGCCGCTCTGAATCCACTCACCCCTCGGCTAACAGGATTAAGCGCCCATAAGAACATATTATCTGCTATCCTCACGTCCATCATGAGCAACAATCATCTGACGGACACCCCCTTTTCAGCCTTTTCCCTACCCGACTCTCTGCAGGCAGGCATCAAAAAGGCGGGCTTCAAGTATTGCACCCCCATTCAGGCCCGTTGCCTGCCGCACACTCTGGCCGGCAAGGATATCCTTGGCCAGGCACAAACCGGCACGGGAAAAACCGCAGCATTCCTGATTGCCGCCTGCAACCGCCTGCTAAGAACAAAAGAAAATACCGGGCCAGTCCGTTGCATTATTATTGCCCCGACAAGAGAATTAGCCGTCCAGATTCATAAAGATGCACTCGCCCTTACCGGTCAGACAGGCCTGCGCATCGGTGTTGTTTATGGCGGTACTGGCTATGACACACAAAAGACCATGCTTGCTGAAGGCCTGGATATGCTTATTGGTACTCCCGGCCGCATCATTGATTACCACAAGCAAGGCCTCTTCAGTCTCAAGCATATCGAGACCATGATTCTTGATGAAGCCGATCGCATGTTCGATCTTGGATTCATTCGCGATATCCGTTATTTGCTGCGCGCCATGCCTGCGCCTGAACAGCGACTCAATATGCTCTTCTCGGCAACAATGGCGGCACGCATCAAGGAACTCGCCTACGAACATATGAATGACCCGGAAACCGTTACCATTGCTGCCGAGCAAGTAACCGCCGAGCGTATCGAACAAAGGGTCTATTACACCGCCAATGACGAAAAAATTCCGTTACTGCTTGGTTTGTTGCAACAACAGCAAATGGCACGCACACTTATCTTTGCCAACACCCGCCACATGACCGCCCGGATAGCTGAATATCTACGTGGCAATGGCTTTGAAACGGCCGTATTATCAGGCGATGTGCCGCAAAAAACACGCCTGTCCTTACTGAAACGCTTTCAAAAAGGCGAACTCGCCATTCTTGTCGCTACGGATGTTGCCGCCCGTGGCCTGCATATTGACGGCATTAGTCATGTGATCAATTTTGACTTACCGCAAGATGCCGAAGATTACGTCCACCGCATCGGACGCACCGCCCGCGCCGGCGCCAGTGGCCATGCTATCAGCTTCGCCTGCGAGCAATACGCCTTTTCATTAATGGATATTGAAAGCTATATTGGCCATAAATTACCCGTTGCCCGGGTAACAGAAGATCTGCTCGTAAAACCAAAGCCACGTCAACGTTCGGCCCAGCCCAGGACCGCTTCGCGGCACGGGCAAAAGCACTCTAAAAAGCCTTCTTCCGGACAAGCAACCCGACGGCGAAATAGCAAACGGCACAGTCATCCGCAACGACAATCCCATGCCAGCAACAACGATAACTCATAGTCTCTGACACTTATCCAGGACATAAGCCCCCGCGCACTGACAGAGCGGGGAGCTTATGTCCTCCAGGGCGTTTATTGTGCCTGCAGGATGAGCTCCTTATTTTCACTCTGCTCGGCATCCAGCGCCGCGACGCGAATGGCTTGCGGTGCCTTTTCCAGCAATTCAGGCAACTCATCGCCCTGCTCGCTGCCATCGCTAACTAACAGCAAACCCTGGCGATAATATTCAAGTGCTGCGGCTTCCTCACCCTGAAGTTCAAGTAAATGTGCCAGCACACGACAGGTTTCTGGAAAAGGTGTCAGGGCAAAACTCTCTTCAAAGTATTTCCGGGCACGCTCCCATTGCTCATTGCGTAAACACAGCCGGCCCATCGTCAACAACAAAACGGGGTCGTGCCGGTGTGACTTGAGCCAGGCTTCAGCACGATGTAACTGGCGCATGCTGTCAGCACTCTCAACAAGACCGTAGGCCTTTACCAAACGTTCATGCCATTGTGACTGCAAGGCCTTGTGTATCACCGTTTCAGCGGCATCGCCAAAACCCAGCATCATCAGATGTTCGACATAATCAATAACAACAGCCGGTGTCCGCCGCAAAGCACGGGGCGCCCGTGCCCATACCTTCAGCAAGCGCTGGCCATCATTTTCCTTTACCGCCTGCGTGAAAATACCTTTATATGCGCGCACTTCAAGGGCATTCTTTTGCTCAAGCGTCATCAGACCACTGCTACGCAGCTGTGGCAACAGCAACAACATACCTTCCCAGCGTTCACTCTCGACAAACAATCGCCGTCCCAGGGCAAGAACCCCCTGATCCTTTGCCGAGCGAGCCATCAAACCCCGAAATGCGGTTTCTGCCTCATCAAAACGACCATGATCAATCAGGGCTTCAAGCTCCACCAGACCGGCGGTCACCATACCGCGACGATTGGCAC
>JALWQD010000242.1 GCA_026994735.1 Gammaproteobacteria bacterium
GCCAAGCACCTGTCTATATTAATGGCGAATCCGGCACCGGCAAAGAACTTGCTGCGCGTATGATTCATGTCCTCGGGCCTCGCAGTGACGGCCCTTTCATCCCGGTCAATTGCGGAGCAATCCCGGATGCCCTCATGGAAAGTGAGTTCTTCGGTCATCGCAAAGGCAGCTTCACTGGCGCAACCGAGAACAAACAAGGCCTGTTTGAAGCCGCCTGCGGTGGCACCCTGTTTCTTGATGAAGTTGCCGACCTGCCTTTGCATATGCAAGTCAAATTACTGCGAGCGATCCAGGAAAAAGCCATTCGTCCCCTCGGTGATGCTCGTGAGCGGCCTATCGACGTACGTATTCTCAGCGCCAGCCACAAAGACCTCAACCAGCTCGTCAGGAATGGTGATTTTCGCGAAGACCTCTATTACCGCATCAATGTCATCACTCTGGAATTACCAGCCTTGCGCCAGCATCCTACGGATATCGATTTGCTGGCGAACTACTTTCTTGGTGAATTGGCCCAACAAAATGGCCTCACAGCAGCAACACTCAGCCCGGAGGCCAGCCAGGCATTACTGGCGTACAGCTTCCCTGGCAATGTACGTGAACTCGAGAACATCCTTGAAAGGGCCATTGCACTCAGCGAAGATGGCAATATCACTTGTGACGATCTGCAATTGCCAAACAACAGCAACAAAATACCCCTTACCACAAGCGAAGCCGATATCACATTACAACCATTACTGGGAGAGATTGAACGGGAAACGATTGAACGTGCGCTGGAACAAACGCGTCACAACAAGACTGCGGCGGCAAAATTGCTGGGTATCTCGTTTGGCGCTATGCGTTACCGCCTGAAGAAACTTGGCCTCGACTAGGGGGTGTAATTAACATGTCCCGCGACCAACATCCTAGATGGCACAACGGACAAGTTTAAAACTCACGGATTCAGCTGTCTGGGCAGGCCGTTCGGCAAGACACTGTTCCATAATTCGAATTGAAAAACGATGTTTACCGCCACTGATTTCGGCAAAAAATTGGCTTTCCGTGGGCAACATTACCTGTATCAACTGAAAGGGCAGATGGGTATCGAGCGATTGCTGAAAAAATCCTTGTTCTGCAGTTTCCTGACTCGGTCGACCACTCTCCCGGATCAACCGGGTAATCAGTTCCGAAGATTCCCGCAAAGGATCCAGCACCTTCAGCCAGCGTTGTATATCAGCCCTTCTGAGGGTCATATCCTGGGCCAACCAATGATGATAGCCGGGCAAATCAAAATTGCAGCTACCGCCAGGTATCGAGCTGCGCTGACGAATGGCATTCAGGAATTCAAGTTCACGTAATTGAGCACCAATCTGTGCGGGCATGGCATGCAAGCGATCAATCAAACGATCCATATTATCGAGCAACTGCGATAGCGCCTTCTGATCAACACCCTGACTACTGACCAAAGGTGCCAGACAGGTCGTTAACCTTTCCAGCTCCTTGATCAAATCCGTCTTCAGGTCTGAACGCGTAAAGACATTGATAATATCGATAATCGATGCAATCGCTGCGCGACTCCCCCAGGTGCTCTCTTCAGCAAGGAAGTGGTTAACCTGCTGAAAAAGAAAATCGAGCCGCAGCTGGGTTCTGATCCGTTCGTTGAGGGGCAACTCATAGGTCGTTTCTGACATCGAGGTTCCTGAAATCCTGGCAGGCAACAAGCGCTACATTCTCCCTGAGCATGGCGCTAATGGCAAATACTTGTCGCAAATAGCGCACCTATCGTGACAGCACCGACAAAGCCAGGTATTGCTTGTGTAAAGCCGCTACCTGACGCTGCAAACCCTCTTTATTGCCGCTATTATCAATAACATCATCAGCCACAGTCAGGCGCTCCTCATCACTCGCCTGCGCAGCCACAATACGATCAATCGCTGCATGATCGAGACCATCGCGCTGTTGAACACGCTGGTAGCGAACAGCTAGCGCGGCTTTGACAACAAGAATCCGATCGCATACCCCTTCCAAACCAGCTTCAATCAGCAAGGGTAACACCAAAATAACATAAGGGGCTTGCAGCAGTGACAGGCGCCGCTGCATTTCGCAGAGAATCAAAGGGTGGAGAATCGCTTCAAGGTGGAGACGCTGCTGCCTATCAGAAAAAACAATACTGGCCAGTGCAGCACGATCAAGACTGCCGTTTGTTGCCAGCACCTTGTCACCAAAATAATCGCTAATTTGCCGCCAGGCAGGCTCCCCTGCTGCTGTTAGCTGGCGGGCTATCTCATCACTATCAATAACCGGAATAGCAAACTGCTGAAAAAGACGGCTGATGGCGGTCTTGCCACTACCGATTCCCCCGGTAAGACCAATCTTGAGCATCGCTCATGTTTCCTGTCGCCAACCCATCGAACGACACTTTTACCGACTGATACCAGCCCATGTCAAATAGGCCTGGCTGATCTCGCTGCCCCAAAGCAGAGTAATCCACCCCGCAACTGCCAGATAGGGGCCAAAGGGAATCGGAATACTGCGGTCCCGGCCCATCAAAATGATCTGGCCAATACCACTGATTGCGCCAACGACCGACGACAACAGAATAATGGGTAATAAAGCCGCCCACCCTAACCATGCCCCGAGCAGGGCCAGTAATTTAAAATCGCCGTAACCCATTCCTTCCTTGCCAGTCAGCAAGCGAAATAATTGATAGACAGACCAGAGGCTCAAATAGCCAGCCATGGCACCGATAACCGCCGTCGAAGTATCGATGAAAACCCCGAATACCGAGAGTAACAAGCCGAGCCAAAGCCCCGGCAAGGTAATGTCATCAGGCAATAACTGATGATCGAAATCGATGACACTGAGAACAATCAGTAACCAGGTCAGGACTATTCCCGCTAACCCCTGCCAATTGGGGCCAAAATGCCATGCCGTCAACAACGTCAAGATGGCCGTCAACAACTCAATGGCTGGATAGCGGACAGGTATCGGCTGCTGACAGTGATGGCAGCGACCGCGAAGAAAGAGATAACTCAAAACAGGAATATTCTCCCAGGCGCTCAAAGGATGCTGACAACGCGGGCAATGTGAGGCGGGAAAAGCCAGGTCAAAGCGGCTGTCATCCGGTTGCGCAGAATCAGGAGACTGCCAGCGGCGTGCCAGTATCACCGGCAAGCGCAGGATCACGACATTGAGAAAACTACCTACCAGGAGTCCCATCACCGTTGCCAGCCCGAGATAGACAATTGCCTCGCTACGCAACAGTTCGAGCAGACTCATAGCAGTACCGTCAGAAGCCGTATCATCAACGAATCAAACAACCTCGCCCATCTTGAAAATAGGTAGATACATAGCAATAACCAGACCGCCAATAACAATACCGAGGAAGGCCATAATCAACGGTTCCAGCAGGCTGCTAAGGCCATCAACAGCATCATCAACCTCGGCCTCATAAAAATCGGCCACCTTTGCCAACATGCTGTCAATTGAACCTGCCTCTTCACCAATCGCCACCATCTGGACAACCATATTGGGAAACAGATCGGAATTGCGCATGGAGAGGTTAAGCTGGGCACCGGTAGAAATATCATCACGCATCTGCAGGATTGCCGTTTTGTAAACATGGTTGCCCGCCGCCCCTGCAACCGTCGTCATTGCCTCCACCAAAGGTACACCGGCAGCGAACATCGTCGACAATGTGCGCGCAAAACGGGCAATGGTTGCCTTCGTAATCAAACTGCCAAAAATCGGCACCTTGAGGACAAAACGATCCAGTCCGTTGCGGAAAGACTGCGAACGGTGCTTCGCCTCGATAAAGGCATAGATAGCGAGAATGATACCGCCAAAAATGGCCCACCACCATGCCTGAAATATTTTTGACATGGCGATAACGAAAAGCGTCATCGCCGGCAAATCAGCGCCAAAATTACTAAACATCTCCTGAAACTGCGGAATCACGAAGATCAACAGGATAGCAGTCACAATAAAGGATACGACAATCACGGCCAGGGGATAAAACATGGCCTTTTTAATCTTGCTCTTAATGGCCTCCGTCTTTTCCTTGTAAGTGGCAATCTTGTCCAGCAAAGAATCGAGAATACCCGCCTGCTCTCCGGCATTAACCAGACTACAATACAGCTGGTCAAAATGACGCGGATGACGGCTAAGGGCATCGGCAAGGCTGTTTCCGGACTCGACATCAGCCTTGATAGCCATAATCAAATCTTGCATCGACGGGTTTTCATGCCCCTTGCCGACGATATCAAAAGATTGTACCAGCGGCACACCCGAGGACATCATTGTTGACATCTGCCGACTAAAAATCGCGATGTCCGCAGCAGTGACCTTCTTTTTGCGGTTTTTACCACCCAGCAACGGCTTCGGCTTCTTCTTTACCCGTGTCGGATTAATGCCCTGACGACGCAAGTCAGCACGTGCCAGTGCCAGCGTCGAACTGCGCGTCTCACCTTTAATTTTGGCGCCCTTCCTATCGACACCTTCCCAGACAAATGTCAGCTGTTTTTGGATGTTTGCGGCCATAGTTCTCTAGTCTGTGATAACACGATGTAACTCTTCCAGGCTAAGGATACCCTGCCTGACCTTTTCCAGCCCCGAATCAAAAAGATCCGGGATACCTTCACTTTTCGCCTGATCGGCAAGATCAATAGCGTTGCCACCTTCCATGATAATACGGCTCATCGCCTCGGAAATAGGCCTTACCCG
>JALWQD010000243.1:0-3361 GCA_026994735.1 Gammaproteobacteria bacterium
GCTAGCGGCCGGGCTGCCCCGAAGCGACAAACTAACAAGCCGCTATTGGCAGCCCGGCCGCTAGCCGCGCAGCTGCTAACAGCAGTGCGTTGTCAGGGCCAGTCTTTGACCCATCTTTTACCGCAGCGGTTTGACGATCTTGGCAATGCCGACGAGCGTCCCTTGGTGCAGCAATTGTGTTATGGCACTTTGCGCTGGGGTCCCCGTCTGGAATGTTTGTTATCGCTTCTGTTGACACGAAAAATCAAGCAGCGTGATGCCGATCTGCACAGTCTCTTATTGCTCGGTCTCTACCAGCTTTTATATATGCGTATACCTGCCCATGCAGCAGTCTCGGAAACGGTCGCGGCAGTTAAGCAAATTGACAAGCCCTGGGCCAGGGGGCTGGTCAATGCACTGTTGCGTCGCTGTCTTCGTGAACAGGAAAGTTTGGTGGCAGAGGTCGATCGGCACGAAGAGGGGCGTTATGCCCATCCACAATGGTTGATCAAGCGCCTGAAAGAGCAGCGTCCTGAGCAATGGCAGCAAATCCTGGTAGCCGGTAATTGTCAGCCGCCAATGACTTTACGTGTTAATCTGAAGCGCATATCGCGCCATGATTATCTCAAGAAATTACTTGCCGAGGGCATCCCTGCTGAGGCAAACGCAGTTGTCGACAGTGCTATTGAATTACAACAGGCGGTCAATGTCATACAGCTACCGGGATTTGATGAGGGCCTGGTGTCTGTACAGGATTGCGCCGCCCAACTGGCGGCTGAATTACTTGATCCGAAGCCGGGAGAACGGATTCTCGATGCCTGCGCTGCACCCGGAGGCAAGACCGGGCATTTATTGGAAAGGGTTGCGAGCATCAAACTGTTGGCGCTTGACAGCTCCCCTGAACGGCTCCTTTCAGTTGAAGAAAACTTGCACCGCTTGTCTCTGCATGCTGAGTTGCTGGCTGCGGATGCGGGGCACACAAGCGCATGGTGGGATGGCCAGCTCTTTGACCGCATCTTGCTCGATGCGCCCTGTTCCGGCACGGGAGTCATACGACGACATCCTGATATCAAGGTACTTCGGCGGCTCAGTGATATCGAACCTTTATTAATGCAACAAAATCGTTTGCTGGAAGCATTATGGCCAACCCTGCGATGTGGTGGCCACCTGCTCTATGCTACCTGTTCGCTGTTACGCGAAGAGAATGATGATCAAATTCAACATTTTGTTGCTTGCCATGACGATGCCCGTGTGCGTTCATTGACGCAGGTTGAGGGCTTGCCATGGGGACATCAGGAAACATCTGGCCGACAGATTCTCAGTGGTGAGCAGGGTATGGATGGCTTTTACTTTTCCCGTCTTGAAAAAATCGCTGTCACTGGTAAGCAATCATGAACTGGAAAAAATACAGTCAGCGCGGATTATTACTATTCAGTTTTTTTCTTCTTCCTTGCAGTGGCAGCTGGGCAACGGTGACGATTAACCATGCCGGCATGGAATTGCGAAAAGATGAAGTCCTTTACTTGTCAGCACGCTTTGAGCTATCGATTAACGGACGCATGGAAGAGGCCTTGCTGAAGGGGATTCCATTGACCTTTGCGGTACGCATTGAAGTCTTTCAACCCAGACGTTATCTTTGGTCAAAAACTGTTGCGGTTATCACGCAACGATACTATCTGGAATATTTACCACTGAGCCAGCAATATCTTTTAAAAAACCTTAACTCCGGTGCGCAGAATGTCCTGCCGACACTGGCGGTTGCCCTGGCGGTTTTAGGCACTATTGTTGATCTTCCTGTTATTGATAGCAGTCTGTTAATTGCCGATGAATCCTATCGCGGACGGATGAAAGTCATGCTTGAACATGACGAATTACCTTTGCCGCTTCATTTGCAGTCGTATTTGTCCCGAGATTGGTCGCTGGAGAGCAGCTGGTATTCATGGCCCATAAATTTCTAAAACGCTTGCTCCGTGGTTTTTTGCCTATCCTGCTGCTGCTGATTTCGCTGCTCATATCCCTCTATAGTCTGAGCAGTGCTGTCGAAGGTGACGGTAATCTCAAACAATCCTATTTCTGGTTGTTATTGCTCAATGTTGCCGGTCTGGTCCTGCTTGTTGGGCTGATTGGTAACAATCTTTTGCGTTTGATTCGTCAGTACCGCAACCATGTTACCGGCGCACGGTTGACCGTGCGTCTGGTACTGATCTTTGTCATGCTGGTACTGGTCCCCGTGTCAGTGGTTTATTATTTTTCCCTGCAATTCATAGAAAGAGGGATTGATAGCTGGTTTGATGTCCGCATCGAACAAGCCTTTGAAGATACACTCGAACTGAGCCGTCTGTCGCTGTTTGAAAGAAAACGTGAATATTTGCACAAGAGCGAAAAGATTCGTGATCAGCTCGATCGCATTTCGGCTATCGAACAACCTTTGTTCCTTGATGACATGCGGCGAAATATTGATGCCGATGAACTTGACCTGTTGACGGTCAAGGCACAGGTTCTCGCTGTTAGTTTTACCGACTCAGTCAAGTTAACACCCTGGCTGCCAGACCCGTCATTGCTGCATCGCGCACGGCAACAGGGTCAATATATTTCAGTTGAGGAGAGAGAGGATCAGGGACTCTATGTGCGTATAATCCTGCCCTTATATCGAATGGGTGATATTTCGCTTGATGAGGCATTTATTCAAGCACTGTTTCCCGTCTCAGGGAAAATCAGCCAACTGGCTGAGAGTGTGCAATCATCCTATGGACACTATCGCCGCCTGGCCTATTTACGCGAGCCATTGAAATTCAGCTTTATTCTGACGCTCTCACTGGTGTTGCTGCTAAGTGTCTTGTCAGCTATCTGGATGGCATTTTATTTCGCTCACCGATTGGTTGCTCCGATTCGCGTACTGGCCATTGGTACGCGCGTTGTTGCTTCCGGGGATTATGGCAAGCGACTCCCTCAATTTGCCCATGATGAATTGGGCTTTCTGGTCGAATCATTTAATGAAATGACGCGTAAAATCGCCGATGGCCAAAGCGAAGTCCGGCGCAGTCATCAATTGGCTGTGCAGGAACGAGCTTATTTGAGAACAGTGCTGGCCAGTCTTTCTTCGGGCATTTTGACCCTTGATGCCGATGGCTCATTAACGATGAGTAATGTTGCTGCCAAACAAATTCTCTCTGCTGACCTGGATCAGTGTCTGGGTTCTTTATTTGAAGAAATTGAAAATGTTTTCCCAGCCCTGGCCGAATGGGTGGAAAACGTACTGCCTTTCCTTGAACGGAAGCAGGATGATTGGCAGCTTGAAATCAAGTTATCGTTATCGAGTGGACGGCGGATCATTATTTGCAGTGGCATTGCACTACCGGATGTCGATGGCTTGCCAGCGGGG
>JALWQD010000243.1:3371-4652 GCA_026994735.1 Gammaproteobacteria bacterium
AAGAGACGGCCAGCGGGGCATGTTATCGTTATCGAGGATGTGACGACCCTGTTGCAAGCGCAAAGGGATGCCGCCTGGGGTGAAGTTGCACGCCGCCTGGCGCATGAAATAAAAAACCCGCTAACACCGATCCAGCTCTCTGCTGAGCGCCTGCGACATAAATATTTACCCGCAATGGCCGGCCAGGATGCTCGTCTTCTCGACCGCTCTACGCATACTATTATCCAGCAGGTCGAGGTCATGAAAGAACTGGTGAAGGCTTTCTCGGAATACGCCCGGTCACCTCATCTCAACCTTCGTCTGCAGAATCTGAGGACCGTTATTTTTGAGGTTTGTGAACTTTACCGGAATGATGTTTCAGGTATCCGTTTTCAACTTGATATTGATGATGCTTTACCGAAAGTGGTCTTCGATGCCGGACGTATCCGGCAATTACTGCATAATCTGATCAAAAATGCCCGTGAGGCTGCTGCAGATGATGATGGTTGTTTGATTACACTGAGTTGTCACAGTATCCACGATAGCGCGGGTGATGCCGATCTTGTTGAATTGCATATTCATGATAATGGCCCTGGTATACCCGATGAAATGATCGATCAGGTCTTTGAGCCTTATGTTACCGGCAAGCTCAAAGGGAGTGGCTTGGGTTTGCCCATTGTGAAAAAGATTGTTGAAGAGCATGGTGGACATATCTGGGTAGAGAATTCTCATCACAGTGGCGCTTGTTTTATTATTCGCTTACCGCTTCAGGGCGGCACACAGACGGCAGATAGTAATGGACGCCACAAGCACAGGATAGAAACGTGAAGCAAAGAAGTGCCTATATTCTAGTCGTTGATGACGAGCCTGAAATCAGTGATCTGGTGAGAGAGATTCTTGAAGATGAAGGCTATGAAGTCGCCATTGCCAATAATGCGGAAGAAGCCCGGCGTGCTCGCCGCCTGCGCCGCCCAGACCTGATTTTGCTTGATGTCTGGATGCCGGATACTGATGGTTTGACCTTGCTTCGCGAATGGTCGGAAGATGATGGTTTGCCCTGCCCTGTGGTCATGATTTCTGGTCACGGGACTGTCGAGACCGCTGTCGAGGCAACCCGCCTTGGGGCCTATGATTTCCTTGAAAAACCATTGTCCTTGTCGAAGTTATTGCTGGTTGTCAAACGGGCTCTTGAAGTTGAACAATTACATCGGGATCGTCTCGACAAAACCCGTTTTTCTGTGCAGCCTCATGAACCTCTGGGACAATCTGCAGCGATGATTTCTTTGCGCGAACAAATGCAGC
>JALWQD010000244.1 GCA_026994735.1 Gammaproteobacteria bacterium
TGAGTGCTCCCAATGGCCCGCCGAGCATATATCCAAAGGTTCCTCCCAGAACCTTACCCCACCAACTCATGGTCCGTTATCTCCCTCTGCTTTCAGTTGTTAATTGTTTATTGCTCAACAACGTCATTGCCGCCTCTGCAGAAGCGGCTGATGACGGGATGTGCGCGATGAGTTTTTATTCAGCTTATCACAGCTATGGTTCGAGCTTGCCTGCCAAAGCTGCAAGGCGCGATAATATCAGGCTTAGGTGTGCGCTCCGTTGTCTGAAAGAGGGAAGTTTTTATGCAGGAACACCCATTTGCTGTGTTTATTCGCATTCTCGGACGGGGTAAAAAGGGCAGCCGTTCATTGACCCAGACAGAGGCCAGGGAAGCGATGCGGATGGTGCTCGCCGGGGAAGTGGAAAAAGAGCAGCTGGGCGCATTTTTGATGCTGATTCGTGTAAAGGAAGAAAGCCCTGAAGAGCTTGCCGGTTTTGTCCAGGCAGCAAGGGACTCATTGCCGTCTTCACAAACGCGTGTTTCCGTTACCATTGACTGGCCATGCTATGCCGGTAAACGCCGTCATCTACCTTGGTTTATCCTTGCGGCCCTGCTGCTTGCCGGGCAGGGAAAGCGCATCTTAATGCACGGTATCCGCGGTAACAAGGACGACCGTGTCTATGCCGAGGATGCTATTCGTGCACTCGGGTTGCCGGTTTGCGGGCACCTTGACGAGGCTGCTGAACAACTTGATTTGTGCCAGTTTGCCTTTATACCGCTGCAGGTGCTTTCATCACCATTACAAAAAATTATTGAACTACGCCAGCTTTTGGGCTTGCGCTCACCTGTCAATACGTTACTGCGCATGCTTAACCCGCTGGCGGCACCCTATACGGTTCAGGGCATCTTTCATCCAGGTTACCTACAAATCCACCAGGCAGCAGGGAAGTTATTGGAACAGCCCCATATGATTGTTTTTCGTGGCGAAGGGGGGGAAGGCGAGCGTAATCCCGACGCATCCTGTCAGGTTTTGTCATTACACCAGGGTGAGGAGGAAGCGTGTGACTGGCAGCCCTTTTTTGAGCGTCGTCATAGTCGTCCCGAACAATTGGATGTTGATTGTTTGGCATCGCTTTGGCGTGGGCAACATGATGATGAATATGGCCGTGCTGCGGTGATCGCGACAACAGCATTAATATTACGCTTACTGCAACCTGGAAAAGATATCTTGACGGCAGAGAGTGAAGCGAAAGTCTTGTGGCAGCAGCGTGACACGGGAATATTGAGCGGCTAGCGGAGCCATTCGGGTCATCTGGTACTTGCCAACGCGGCGGCTATTTTGCGACCGAGTACTATCGCCAGCGGAAACGATCATGGAGCTGGACAACCTCACCGACAATGAGCAGGGTTGGGGCGTGAATACGCTTGCCGGCGATACGCTCTGGCAGGCCGGCGATCGTGTCAGCATAAACTTGCTGCTCGGGCAGGGTACCCTGGGCAATGAGTGCTGCAGGCATATCAGCAGGCATGCCTGCGGATCGCAAGCCCTTGCAAATCGCGCTTAATCCGCTCAAACCCATATAGATGACCAGCGTTTGCTGTTTTTGCACGAGACCTTGCCAGTCAAGGTTGACCGTGCCGTTGCGCAAATGGCCGGTGACCAGAACAACCGACTGCGCATAATCACGGTGTGTCAACGGGATGCCGGCATAAGCAGCGCAACCATTGGCGGCAGTAATTCCCGGAACGATTTCGAAGGGGACACCTTTTTCCGCAAGTGTCGCAATTTCCTCGCCACCACGGCCAAAGACGAAGGGGTCACCACCCTTCAGACGCACGACCCGTTTACCTTCGCGGGCCAAGCGTAAAAGCAGGTTATTGATTTCTTCCTGGCGCAGGGCGTGGAAATGACGTTGCTTGCCGACATAAATGCGTTCGGCATCGCGACGGGTCAGGTCGATAATGGCCTCAGAGACCAGCCGGTCGTAGAGGATGACATCAGCATTTTGCATTAAGCGTAAGGCGCGAAAGGTCAGCAGGTCAGGGTCGCCGGGCCCGGCACCGATTAATGAGACCATACCGGGCGGATTGTGGTCAGCCCCAGAAAGGGCCGCTTCCAGCCATTGCTTAGCGGCTTCCGTTTGTCCGCGAAAGACCATTTCAGCCGCTGGACTGTCGATGATCTTTTCCCAAAATCGTCGTCGTTCTTTGAGACTGGGCAAGGCTGTTTGCACCTGCTGGCGAAAGCCATGGAGAAAACTGGCCAAGCGCCCATAGCCTGCGGGAATCAACGTTTCCAGGCGGGCCCGTAAAATCCTTGCCAGGACCGGTGAGCGGGCGCTGCTGGAGACGGCGACGATAACCGGTGAGCGGTCAATTATCGAGGGCAGAATGACACTGCAGAGTTCCGGTGCATCAACAACATTAACGGGTAGCTGGCGCTGTTTGGCATGGCGTGAAACGGTTTCATTGACACAAGCATCATTTGTTGCCGCAATGACGAGAACCTTTTTATCGAGGTCTTCGCTGCGATAGCAACGATCCTGGTAGTTGATGGCTGCCCCTTCTGCAAGTCCTTGCAGGCGTTCATGAAGGGTCGGCGCAACAACGGTGACTAATGCGCCTGTGCGGAGCAGAAGGTCAACCTTGCGGGCGGCGATTTCGCCACCGCCAACAACGAGACAATGCTCGCCCTTGAGGGAATGGAAGAGTGGCAGGTAATCCATGCTTTCAGCCGATTTTGCTCATGCCGCCAACATAGGGTTGCAGAACTTCCGGGATATGAATGGTGCCGTGACGGTCCTGGTGGTTTTCCATGATGGCAACCAGCGTCCGGCCAATCGCCAGCCCAGAACCATTGAGGGTGTGCAGTAATTCAGGTTTGCGGTTTTCCGGATTGCGCCAACGGGCTTGAAGACGGCGGGCTTGAAAGGATTTGAAATTGCTACAAGATGAAATTTCCCGATATGCCTGTTGTCCGGGTAGCCAGACTTCGAGGTCATAGGTTTTGCAGGCAGAGAAGCCCAGATCGCCGGCACACAGCGACATCACCCGATAGGGGAGTTTGAGTTTTTGCAGAATCGTTTCGGCATGTCCCGTCAGTGTTTCCAGCGCATCTGATGACTTTTCCGGAGCAACAAACTGGACCATTTCGACCTTTTCAAATTGATGCTGGCGGATCATGCCGCGTGTGTCTTTGCCATAGGATCCTGCTTCACTGCGAAAGCAGGGCGTATGGGCAACGTAACAACGTGGCAATTCTTCAGCGTTGATAATTTCATCACGGAGTAAATTGGTCAGTGGGACTTCGGCAGTCGGTATCAGGTAAGCAGGCCTTTCATTGTCAGCACGCTGAAGGGCAAACAGTTCTTCTGAAAATTTAGGCAACTGGCCTGTACCCAGGAGACTGTCTGCATTGACGATATAGGGGACATACCATTCTTTATAGCCATGTTCACGGGTGTGGACATCGAGCATGAAATGGATCAATGCGCGGTGCAAACGGGCCAATGGACCGGACATAGTGGCAAAGCGTGAACCACTTAATTTTGCTGCCAGCTCAAAGTCGAGCATGCCGAGGCTGGCGCCCAGGGCGACGTGATCCTTGGCTTGAAAATCGAGTTTTTGGGGCTCGCCCCAACGCCTGATCTCAAGGTTCTCATCTTCGCCCGCACCGTCTGGAACAGTGGTGTCGGGGATGTTGGGGATGCCTAACAGCATCTCTGTGAGTTCATTTTGAACACCATCGAGTTTGCCCGTGAGTTTTTGCAGGCGCTCACTGATACCGGTTACTTTAGTCTTGATCGGTTCGATATCTTCACCGTCAGCCTTGGCAATACCAATTTTACGAGAAATCTGATTGCGTTCATGTTGTAAACGCTCGCATTCGGTTTGCAAGGATTTACGTTCGGATTCGAGCGCCTGCAGGCGGGCGCAGTCTAGTGTCAGGCCGCGGCGGGCAAGTTGAGCAGCTGTTTCGTCGAGATGCTGACGAATAAGGTTCGGATCGATCATGGTCGTCGAGAGGTTCCTGCAAGAGATGAATAGGACTGATGCCCGGAAAATACCTTATTGCTTGCCGACTGCCAAGAGCAATAGTATCCAGGCGGAAATGAAGGACAGGCCGCCAAGTGGGGTGATTGCGCCAAGCCAGCCTATTCCCGTCAGACTGAGAGCGTAAAGACTGCCTGAAAATAGCACAATACCCGCAATCATGAACCAGCCAGAGAGACGGACATAGCGGGAATTTGGCAGCAGGTTGGCAAGAAAGGCGACAACAAAAAGGCCGAGGGCATGGTAGGCATGGTAATCGACAGCCTTCTGGTAGGCTGACATCAATTGTGGGCTGAGTATTTCTCGTAATGAGTGGGCGCCCATTGCTCCCGTGACAATGGATAAAGCGGCAAGCAATGCGCCGGCCATCGCCATCACTCGTGTTGTGCTGTTCATGTTTTCTGTCCCCTGTTGCTGAAAATGCATCTTACTATGCAACGCAAACCATTTTCATCGCCAGTAGCCTAAATGATTGCAGTTTTACGCCGATGACTTAAGGAGTCGAAGCAAAAGAAGTTGGGGAGAGTGGTGG
>JALWQD010000245.1 GCA_026994735.1 Gammaproteobacteria bacterium
CTCATCTACGAGACCCGAGTGACGGATTTGATTACCCTCGACAGCACTTTCATTCCTGCCAACCTCGCTACGGCGCGCATCCGGGGCCTTGAACTCGCTGCCAATGGACGGTTCGGACAATGGCGCCTGGATGGGCATATCGATTTGCTGAAGGCCAAGAATCGCCAGGCTGGCAATAACTTTGATAAGACGCTGCCGCGCAGGCCAAACCGTCGCCTGAGTCTGAATCTGGGATATGAGTTCGGTTCCTGGTCGTTAGGGAGTGAACTACTGGCCGAGGATGGCCGTTATGATGACGTCGGCAATCAGCGCCGGGTCGCAGGCTACGGAATCGTCAACCTGAATCTACAGCGACGTCTGAGTGACGCAATGACAATCCAGGCTCGTCTTGAGAACCTGTTTGACAAGGGTTACGAGACGGTTGCCTACTTCAACCAGGCTGGCCGTGGTGTATACTTTACGCTACGCTACGCGCCACAAAACTAAAGGAGTCTGCTGTATGTTGTCCTTGTCCAAGAGCCATCAGTTCATGTTAGGAATCATTTTTCTGACTCTCATGGCGGCCACGCGCGGGCAACATGTCGCTACTTTGAGCGCACTTCCGGACGCCTCCTGGGCGATTTTCCTGATCGCGGGCGCGCTGCTGGCTTCTCCGTGGTGGCTGGCAGCGCTGCTCGGCGGGGCCCTATTGACCGATATGATTGTCTGGAATACCACGATGAGCGCGGATTTCTGCATAACGGCGGCATACGGCTTTCTATTGCCGGCATACGGCTCGCTCTGGCTGGGTGGTCGTTGGCTGAGGCAACGCCTCTCAGGAAACCTTAGCGATCTGCCTCGGTTCATCGCTGCTGTTTTTGTCAGCACGTTTGTCTGTGAATTGCTTTCCAGCGGCGGTTTCTACCTCTTCTCAGGTCGCTTCAGCGACCTCTCGCTGGCAACTTTTGCGACGCGCTTGGTGAAGTACTTTCCTGGTAGCCTGTCAGCAATGGCGTTTTACGCTGTTCTGGCGGCTGTAATCTATACGGCCATCATTATTCTAAGAGCAGCAACGACTTCGGGACAAGGAAAGCAACCCCTTAGCCATTGAATGGTCAGCGCAATATCTGGCTCGGATTAAAAAAACGATATCCGCAAAAATGGCTTTTTAATTGACCGCAAGTATTGCAGGAATGAATGCCATTGTATGGGCCATGGCAGCGCCGGTTGCTGCCTTGCTGGCCATGCTGGCCAGTGTTGTTTTATCCCGTAAAAGAGATGTCCAGCGCCGCCAAGTGTGCCTATTACTTGCCATATCAGGGCTCTTGTCCATTGCTGGCGGCATCATAGGCTTGTTTGCTCCTCCCAGCACAACCAGCCTGCCTTTCGGCTTGCCGTGGCTACCCGTGCACCTGCGTCTGGATGCCCTGGCGGCTTTCTTCCTGATGGTTATCGGCTTATTGCTTACAGCGGTAGCTATTTATTCCGTTGGTTACCTACGATCAATCGCGAGAGAACGCAGCCTGACGCCGTTAGGTTTCTTTTTATCTCTGTTCATTGTCGGTATGCAAGGCGTTGTACTCGCTGACGATGCTTATGCATTTATGGTTTTTTGGGAAATCATGAGTATCTCGTCTTATTTTCTGGTGACCTTTGAACATGAAGAGGAAAGCAATCGCAAGGCAGGCTTTTTGTATTTATTGATGGCTCATCTCTGCGGTTTGCTGATTCTTGGCAGTTTTGCAATTCTCTATGTCGCAGGCGGTTCCTTTGAATTCGAGGTGATGCGCACTGCTGAATTATCACCGGTATGGGCTTCGCTGGCCTTTTTGCTGGCAGGCCTTGGTTTTGGCATGAAGGCCGGATTGGTTCCTCTCCATGCCTGGTTGCCTGAAGCGCATCCTGCCGCTCCATCGAATGTTTCGGCGCTGATGAGTGGCGTAATGATCAAGGTGGCTATCTTCGGCTTTTTACGCTTGGTATGGGACCTCGTAGGATTGGAACAATCGGCCTGGTGGTGGGGGGGGCTGATATTGGCAGCTGGCTCCAGTTCGGCGGTTACCGGGGTATTGCTGGCATTACAGCAGCATGATCTCAAGCGGTTGCTGGCCTATCACTCCGTTGAGAATATCGGCATCATTGCCATCGGACTGGGTTTGGCCATGATATTTGTGCACTTCGGTTACCCGGCATTGGCGGCCCTGGGGCTGGTAGCAGCGCTATACCACACACTGAATCATGCCATGTTCAAGGGCCTGTTATTCATGGGCGCAGGCGCGGTGCTGCATGCATCAGGCAGTCGTGATATGGAGCACATGGGGGGCTTGATTCGTACCATGCCGTATACAGCGGCACTGTTTTTGATCGGCTGCATATCCATTTCGGCTCTGCCCCCCTTCAACGGTTTTGTTTCCGAATGGCTGACCTTTCAGGCGGCACTCATGGCGCCTCAACTGAAGGATGTTTTTCTGTCGGCGCTGATTCCGTTCTCGGCCGCGATGCTGGCACTGGCCGGTGCCCTTGCCGCTGCCTGCTTCATTAAGGTATTCGGCGTGGTTTTTCAAGGAGTGCCACGTAGTCGTGCCGTGGCCCAGGCCCGGGAAGTCGATCGCTGGATGTTGTCGGGCATGGCGATCCCCGCCGTGCTCTGTTTTTTGCTTGGTGTTTTGCCTATATGGGTTATTCCGCTGATCGATGCTGTACCACAATCTTTGCTACATACGGGTATCAGCCATTCGATAACCACCAGCGGCTGGCTGTGGTTAACGCCCATTGCCCAGGAAAGGGCCTCCTATTCACCACAAATTGTCCTGGTTGTCTTACTTTTGGCAGGCTTCTGTTTTGCAATGATTCATTGGCGTACGCGGGCGAAACGCCGTACCGCTATATGGAGTTGCGGTAACCCAGATCCTACTGCCCGCATGCAGTATAACGCCACGAGCTTTTCTCAACCGCTGCGCCGTATTTTTGCCAACATCTATCAACCCCAGGAAAAACTGTTACGAAGCTATTACGGACATTCCCTGCTCGTTAAGAAGGTGCGTTATGCCGTCCATGTACGGGACCTGGCCTGGCACTACGGTTATCTGTCAATCAGACAGTTCACAGAATGGTTGGCCAAACGCACTAACTGGCTAAATGAACGCCCGATACACGGTTATCTCGCCTTCACTTTTGTAACCTTGCTGATTTTGCTGGGATTGCTGGGAGTGCTGGTATGAACCTCTGGCTTTGGAACATCGTTCAGATGGTGCTGTTGGTCGGGTTGGCCCCATTAGCAGCGGCAGTGGTCAAGCGGATGAGGGCTCGGCTTCAGAATCGGCGTGGTCCAAAACTGTTCCAACCTTACCGTGACTTGGCTAAGCTCTTCAGCAAAACACCTGTACTGGCAGAACGGGCTTCCTGGTTATTCCGGTTGACTCCCTATGTTGTTTTTGTCTCTACGGTATTGGCGGCAGCCATTATACCGGTGATTCTGATTGATACACCGCTGGCTGCGGCGGCCGATGTTATTGCGCTGGTGGCGCTGTTTGCGTTAGCACGGTTCTTTTTGGCATTGGGTGCTATGGATACCGGTACTGCCTTTGGTGGCATGGGTGCCAGTCGCGAGATGACCTTCTCCGCCCTCGCTGAGCCCGCCATGCTGATGAGTATCTTCGTGCTCTCCATGGCGTCGGAAAGCACCAATCTATCGACCATGATTGAGGCTGTACTCAATGGTCACCTGGGACTCCACCCATCACTGGCCTTCGCGCTGGCAGCCATGCTGCTGGTGACGATTGCCGAGACTGGACGTATCCCTGTGGACAACCCGAGCACACATCTTGAGCTGACCATGATCCATGAGGCCATGATTCTGGAATACTCCGGCCGCTACCTGGCCCTGATCGAGTGGGCCGGTCAGATCAAATTATTGTTATTCGCCACGTTACTGTTGAACCTGTTTTTCCCTTGGGGTATGGCTGTGAATGATAGTCCTCCCGCCATGCTGCTAGCCATTGTTTCCTGGGTTACCAAACTGCTCGTTCTGTTTGTATTGCTTGCTTTATTTGAAAACCGGATGGCCAAGATGCGCATTTTTCGTGTGCCAGAATATCTTGGTCTGGCCTTTCTGTTGGCGATCATCGGTATGTTGACCCACTACATCCTTGAGGTCGGCGTCTGATGTCAGTGACCTTGCTGCAACAGCTTGTTTCAGTTGCTGCGGCGCTGTTTCTGTTGACGTCATTTGCGTTGCTTGCCCAACGCCATATGCGTGCATTGTTACACTGGTTTGCCATTCAAGGCATGTTGCTGGCGATTACTTCTGCTGTGGTTGCCTATGCGGCCGATGTGCCGGAGCTTTATGCGACAGCTGCACTGGCCCTGATACTCAAGGGTGTACTGCTGCCCTGGTTGCTGTGGCGTATCGTCATTCGTCTTGGTGTCCATCGTGAAGTTGAGCTTTTGGTCAACATTTCCGTCACCCTGTTGATTGGCGCGGCACTGGTGCTTTTCGCCTATAATGTCAGCTTGCCTATTGAGCAGCTCTCACATCTGATGACCCGAAACACCATTGCCATCGCCCTGGCCTGTGTATTGCTG
>JALWQD010000246.1 GCA_026994735.1 Gammaproteobacteria bacterium
CGATGCTGTGCAGCATTTTATCGATCGTCAGGCAGCCGCTATCACAGGAGGAAACTGATGAAGTTTCTGGTCATCAGCGGTCTTTCCGGCTCGGGCAAGAGCATTGCCTTGCAATCGCTTGAAGACTTGGATTATTACTGTGTTGACAATTTGCCCCTGAGTTTGTTGCCTGCCTTTGTCGATGAGGTCAGTGAAAGCAGCACGCTGCGTTATGAGGCCGTTGCTGTGGGTATTGATGCGCGCACGCTGGCCGCTGATTTGTGCCGCTTTCCAACCCTGATCGAGGATATTCGCAGGCAGGGCTTCGATTGTGAGATTGTCTTTCTAGAAGCCAGTGATAGTGTTCTCTTTCAGCGTTTTAGCGAGACGCGGCGCAAGCATCCGCTGACGGATGCCGCAACACCGCTGCCAGAGGCGATTAGTCAGGAGCGGCAGACCCTGGCGGTTATCGAGAGTTGTGCGACGGTACACATCGACACCAGCCATACACATATTCACCAGCTACGCGCACATATTCGTAGCTGGGCAGGTGGTGAACGCAGCCATCCCCTGTCTATCCAGTTTCTGTCTTTTGGCTACAAACAGGGTTTGCCCGATGATGTTGATTATGTTTTTGATGTCCGTTGTCTGCCAAACCCTCACTGGGATCCCAAGTTACGTCATGAGACCGGCTGTGATGACGGTGTCATTGCCTTTCTCGATGAACAGGAAATAGTGGTGCAGATGATCGATGATATTCGTCAGTTTCTGCAGTGCTGGATTCCCCGGTTTGAGGCCGAAAATCGCAGTTATCTGAATGTTGCCGTTGGCTGTACAGGGGGGCGACATCGCTCGGTTTATATTGTCGAGCGATTGGCAGACTATTTTTCTGGCGCTGGCAAACAGGCCTTGAAGAGGCATCGGGACTTGTCATGAGCATCGGCATTTTGTTGGTTACCCATGCCCAGGTTGGTGAAGCAATGTGGCAGACGGCTTGTCAGATTGTTGGCCAGGAGCAGACAGACAGTCATGTCCTGTCGGTTCCTTTCGATGCGGATACCGACTGTTTATTCCGGCAAGGTTGCGCCCTGATTGAGTATCTTGATCAGGGTGAAGGCGTGATTGTTTTGTCCGATTTATATGGTGCCACACCGGCCAACCTGGCGAGCAAAATATGCCGTTCAATGGCGAAATCAGTGGCTCATATCTCAGGCTTGAACCTGCCCTTGCTGTTGCGTTTGATGAATGACTGCGCCTTGCCCGGGGCGGAGTTGTCGCGGCGATTACTTGAGGGCGGTCGCGAAGGCATCATCATTGATGTGCTGGCGGATGATGATGCGTACGGCAACAGCTGAGATTGTCAATAAACTCGGTTTGCATGCACGTGCAGCGGCACGTTTGGTGGGGCTAGTCTCTTCCTTTAATAGTCGTGTTGAGTTGCGGTTTTGCGGTCAATGCGTCAATGGCAAGAGCATTATGGGGGTAATGATGCTGGCAGCATCTTGCGGCAGCCAGCTTGAGATCATGGTTGATGGTGCTGATGAGGAACAGGCCATTAACGATATTGTCGAACTGATTGCGGATGGTTTCGGTGAATAAGCGCCGTTGCTTTAGCGGTCTTTGCCCGCGGCCTGAACAATGACGCTGGTTCTCGATGGCCAGTCCGTTTCTCGAGGTATCGTACTGGCTCCGCTTGTCATGCATCTGCGGGTGGCGCCGGAAATTCGGGAAGAATATATTGATGTGGCGCAAATTGAGGCCCAGGTAACTCGCTATGGCCGTGCCTTATTAAAGGCGCGGCAACATTTACAGCGCTTGCGTGAGCGCATTCCCGACACGGCCCCGGCTGATATCAGCACCTTCATTGATACCTACCTGTTGATGCTCAATGATAGTGCCTTTGCCGAAATTCCTTTGCAGAATATCCGTCAACGTTTATGCACGGCCGAATGGGCCTTGCAATTGCAGCGGGATGAGCTTGTGAGTGTCTTTGAGGCCATGGCAGATCCGTATTTGCAGACACGCAAGGATGACGTCGATTATATGGTTGCTTGTTTGCAGCAGCACTTGCGGGAAGTATCCGGGCCGGAGGCCAGCGCTGCTGACAGGAATTTTCAGGGGTGTATTGTTGTCGCCGATGACTTTTCCCCGGAAGATGTCATGCTCTTCCATCACGAAGGCGTACTGGCCTTGGTCAGTGAGGCAGGTGGCGCGAATTCACATGCGGCGATTCTTGCGCGCAGTCTCGGTTTGCCGACGATTGTGGCTTGCCATGGTGTGAAAACATTTTTATTGGAGGGTGAGCTATTATTGCTCGATGCCGGTCAGGGGATCGTTATTGCTGCTGCATCTGCAGCCGAACAGTCCGCTTATCTGCTGCGGGCGGCGGCCCTGAAAGATGAGCTTGCCAGCCTTGATCGTTTGCGCCAGGCAGCCGTTTGTTCGCAGGATGGGCAGGCGGTGAGTTTACAGGCAAATATAGAGATTGAGGCAGATCTGGTGGCTGCAGAGGCTGTTGGTGCCGATGGCGTTGGCCTTTTCCGCACGGAGATGTTGTTTATCGAGCGCCAGTGTCTGGTCGATGAAGAAGGCCAGTTTCAGGCCTATCGACGGGCACTGCGCAGCCTCGGAGAGAGCGGCTTGACGATCAGGACACTGGATATTGGCGCTGATAAGTCGATGCCAGGCTTGCCACAATCGCAGGCAGGCAATCCGGCCCTGGGGCTGCGCTCGATTCGTTTTAGCTTGCACCAGCCCGATATTCTGGCGCAGCAGTTACGCGCTATTTTGCGTGTCTCGGCACTGGGATCGGTACGAATGATGTTGCCCATGCTGAGCAGCCTTGAAGAAGTTGAACAGGTACGGACATTGCTGCGCCAGCAATATAAGGTACTTGATCAACGCCACCAGGCCTATGACCCCGAAATGGCTGTTGGCGGTATGATTGAGGTGCCGGCGGCGGCTTTGATGGCTCGCTCGTTTGCCAATGTGCTTGATTTTTTGTCTATCGGTACGAACGACTTAATTCAGTATACGCTGGCGGTTGATCGTCTCGATGATGAGGTCAGTTATCTCTACAATCCTCTCCATCCGGCTGTCTTGCGCTTGATTAGAGAAACCATCGTTGCCGCTCAGGCAGCAGATATTCCCGTCGCGGTTTGCGGCGAACTTGCCGGTGATACGCGTTTTACGCGTTTATTGCTGGCCCTGGGTTTGCGTCAATTCAGTATGTCTCCGGCGGCCCTGTTGGGGGTCAAGCAGGTGATCTGCAATAGTCATATCGAGACCCTTGAAGAACAGCGTGGACAGCTCGATAGTCTGCAGACAGCGAGTGAAGTGACGGCCTTTGTCGCGGTTCTTAATGCCTTGCATTGAAGGATTTTTCCGTCCAGGACAGGCTCGCTCCGCTGTTTTTCCTGTTGATTTTATCGCCTTGGCTTGCTTGTCTGGTGAGCATCTAAGCGTCACTTGTTGTTGAGTTTTTCTGATGTTTTCAAGAGATCGGTGCGAAACCGTCTACCGTTTCCAAGCATGATGGAATTGGCATACACTCTCGTGCTCCAGTTGTGAGGTGAGCAATGTCCCTGGTGGTGGCTAAAAAATCGCATGAAAACCGGCTAAAGGCTTTTAAGCAAGCCTTTGAAGCCGGTACGCTCGCTCGTTTGCGATTGATGCTCAATGGCTTGCATCCCTCCGAGGTTGGTCATGTCCTTGAGTCATTTTCGGATGCTGAGCGGCAATTATTGTGGTCGATGGTCGATAAGGACATCAGTGGTGATGTACTGCTCTATGTCAACGACGAGTTACGGGCCAGCCTGATCGAAGGTATGGGTCACGCTGAGCTGGTGGAAGCTGCAGAAGGCCTCGATACCGATGACCTGGCTGATTTCCTCCAGGATCTGCCCACGGCAGTGATCAAAGAAGTTTTGCAGTCGCTCGATGAGCAAAACAGACAGCGCCTTGAGTCGGTATTGTCCTATCCGGAGGATACGGCCGGTGGCTTGATGAATACCGATGCCGTCATGATCCGGCCCGATGTGACGCTGGATGTTGTCCTTCGTTATCTGCGTATGCGTGCTACCTTGCCGCCGGCAACCGATGAACTTTATGTCGTTGATCGCCAGGATCACTATCTCGGTGCCCTGGCCATTACGGATCTCCTGACACGGCCGGAGGAACTCGGTGTTGCTGACGTCATGTCACGAAAGCGTGAGGCCATTCCCGCTACCCTGCCGGATACGGAGGTTGCCAGTCTGTTCGAACATCGGGATCTTGTCTCTGCACCGGTTATTGATGAGCAAGGAAAATTGCTTGGTCGGATTACTGTCGATGATGTGGTCGATGTTATTCGCGACGATGCCGACCATTCGCTGATGAGCATGGCCGGACTCGATGAAGAAGACGATATGTTTGCACCGATTACCGTCAGTGCCAGACACCGTGCCGTCTGGCTGGGTATCAATCTGCTCACGGCCTTGCTGGCCTCATGGGTCATCGGTCTGTTTGAGGCGACAATTGATCAGATTGTCGCGCTCGCCGTTTTGATGCCGATTGTTGCC
>JALWQD010000247.1 GCA_026994735.1 Gammaproteobacteria bacterium
ATGTCTATAACCACCATGAGCTGGAGTTAGCGAGCAGAATTACCCGTGTGCACCATCATCATCATGCGTTGAACCTGGCCAGTATGCATGTTCACCTTGATCATGATAACTGTCTCGAAATTGCCATCATGCGTGGCCGGATGGAGTCTGTCCGGGAAGCGGCGAATGCAGTCACTGCCGAGAGAGGTGTGCGTCACGGAAAATTACAAATTGTTCCCGTCGCTGTCAGCGAGTCCAGCCATAGTGATGAGAGTGAACCTCATGTACACAGCCATCCATTGACCTGAGGGGCATCGATGAGAGAGAAAGAAAAGAGTACTAGCGTAATCTTTGTCCGTCACGGCCAGGCAGATTTTCCGCATGATCGCCTTTACTGTGATGAGCGTGAAGATCCCGGGCTTGCCCCTGCAGGCAAGCTGCAGGCTGAAGCTGCTGCAGAGCTGTTGGCAAATGAACACCTTGATATCTTGATCGCCAGTCCGATGCGACGGACACAGATGACCGCCGAGGCCATTGTCCGCAAGACGCAAGTAACGATGACAACAGATCCGCGTCTCAAAGAGCGCCCATTTGGCATTTGGGACGGCTTGTATTTTGACGATATTGCCCGCGATTATCCCGAAGGATTCAAAGCCTGGAAAATAAATCCTGTTGAATTTGTTCCTGAGGGGGGTGAAACGATTCGTGATCACCATCTGCGGATATTGTCTGCATTAAATGATCATTTGCGTGCTCATGAGGGCGAGACGATCGTGATTACTGCCCATGTTGGTCCCATTCGCATGTGCATTTGTGATGCGCTGGCCATACCGCTGGAGAATTACCGCCAGTTATCTGTTGATTATGGTTCTTTGACACGCATCAATTATGGTCGTCGGCAGAATAATCTGATCTATCTTAATCGCCAGTAGGTGATGTCTGGTCGGCCATGTGGCAACACCGCCTGACGATTCCCTGATGGCGATAACAGGCAAGACCGGCCAGCGTTTTTAGCTCTCGCGAAGCGTTACGTTAATTGCATCGGGTCAAAAAGGCGCTGATACTCAGAAATGGCATAGCGGTCCGTCATGCCGGCAATATAATCGGCAATGACCCGTACTTTATCTGTTTCGCTATGACAGGCTTGTTGTTGCAATTGTGTTTCATCGGGTAGCAGGCCCGGGTCTTCGATAAAGGCGCTGAACAATGCCTGAATGATGCGCCGTGCCTTGGCGCTCATGCGCCGTACCCGGTAATGCTGGTATAGACGGTGGCGGAGGAATTGTTTGAGCTCAAGATTGGCTGCTTGCATGGCATCGGTAAAACAGATCAAGGGATGGTTCAAATTGCGGACAGAGTCGATATCGACGACCGTTGCCGCGGCAATCTGCTGACGGCTGTTTTCGATCAGATCGACGACCTGTTCGTTGATCATTCTGCGGATAGTTTCATGGATAACCCGGCGCCCGGTGATGTCGGGAAAGAGGCGCCGAAAGGCTTCATATTGTTTGCGAAAGAGTTCTATTTCGAGTAATTCTTCGATGTCAATCAGACCCGCACGCAAGCCATCATCGACATCGTGATTGTTATAGGCAATTTCATCGGCGAGGTTTGCGAGTTGCGCTTCAAGTGAGGGTTGCTGGTTGCTGAGAAAGCGCTGGCCCACTTCGCCGAGCTGTGCTGCCCAGCGTTTGGAGCAGTGTTTGAGAATACCTTCCCGGGTTTCGAAGGTTAGATTGAGGCCATCAAAACCCGCATATTTTTTTTCCAGTTCGGAGACGATGCGCAGTGACTGCAAATTGTGTTCAAAACCGTCGTAGGCGCGCATGCAGAGATTGAGGGCTTCCTGGCCAGCATGTCCGAATGGGGGATGTCCGAGATCATGGGCGAGGGCAATCGATTCGGTCAGGTCTTCATTGATTTGCAGGGCACGTGCTATCGAACGACTGATCTGGGCAACTTCAATCGAATGTGTCAGGCGGGTACGGAACATATCGCCTTCGTGATTGACAAAGACCTGGGTCTTGTATTCCAGTCGCCGAAAGGCTCCGCAGTGAATGATACGGTCGCGGTCGCGCTGGAATTCACTACGATAGCAGGGAGGCTCTTCAGGGAAGCAGCGGCCACGGCTGTTGCTTCTTGAAGCGGCATAAGGTGGCCGTCTGTACGGGGCATCAGTCATGGTGGTTTGCCGACAGTGTTTCGGTGAGCAGCTGGGCCGGTACATCATTGACGATAACGCCTTTGCCAATATCCTTCAATAGCACCAGAGTCAGTTTGCCAGCGCGAACCTTTTTGTCGATGGCCATGAGTTTGAGAAAACGCCTGCTGGACAGCTCTTGCGGTGGTCGAACGGGTAGTCTGGCCGCCTTCATGAGGCGTTCGATGCGGTTAACTTTATCGCTTGTTAGCCAGCCCAGACGCTGCGACAAGTCGGCAGCCATAACCATGCCGGCAGCGACGGCCTCACCATGTAACCACTGACCATAACCCATGCCGGTTTCGATGGCATGACCGAAAGTGTGGCCGAGATTGAGCAGGGCGCGGATACCGTGTTCATGCTCATCTTCGGCAACGATGTCGGCCTTGTTCTGGCAGGAGCGTTGAATGGCCTCGGCCAGTGTGTCTTCCTTACCGGCGAGCAAGTCTGTGAGATTATCTTCAAGCCAGTCAAAAAAGAGACTGTCGCGGATCAAACCGTATTTGATGACTTCGGCCAGCCCGGCGCGGAGCTGACGGTCATCGAGAGTGCTCAGAACGGCGGTATCCGCGAGCACACAAGCGGGTTGGTAAAAAGCACCGATCATGTTTTTCCCCTGGGGATGATTAATCGCTGTTTTACCACCAACCGAGGAGTCGACCTGTGCGAGCAAAGTGGTCGGGATCTGAATAAAATTGACGCCACGCTGGTAGCAGGCGGCGGCGAAGCCGGTCATATCACCGACAACGCCCCCTCCGAGAGCCAAAAGCGTGCAGCCGCGGTCAAAGCGAGCTTCTAGCAGGGCATCGAAGATTATTTGCCAGGTGGCCATATCCTTGTATTCCTCACCATCGGGGAGGATGACAGAATGCCAGTCGAAAGCCTCCAGGGAAGGCGCAAGTTTGTCGAGATAGAGTGGCGCAACGGTGTCGTTGCTGACGACCATCACCTGTTGGCCGGGAATATGGCGGCGTAACAGCTCGGTGCGTGTGAGTAGTTGGCTGCCGATATAGATCGGGTAGCTGCGACTGCCGAGTTTGACATCAAGCTGGTGCATCGTTTTTCCTTACGCCTGTGCTGATTCGAGTTGGTTGATAATCAGGCGGGCAGTTGCCTGGACACTTTGTCTGTCTGTATGAATGATCAAGTCGGCGATTTCACGATAGAGAGGGTCACGAATTGTGAACAATGCCTCAAGGCGTGGTCGCGGGTCTTCTTTGTTTGCCAGTAGCGGCCGATGATTGCTGCGTGACACTCTCTGGCAGAGTTTTTCGAGGGAGGCGCAAAGATAGATGACAGTACCGTTACGGCGCAGGCATTTACGATTCTCTTCGGCAAGGATGGCACCGCCACCGGTAGCGAGGATGATGCCTCGTTGCTGACAGAGGTCGGCAATGACCTTTGTTTCCCGTTTGCGAAAGCCCTCTTCACCCTCTATATCGAAGATCCACGGGATATCAGCTCCGGTGCGGCGCTCGATTTCATGGTCAGAGTCAACGAATTCGAGGGATAAGGCGCGTGCGAGTTGTCGTCCGATGCTGGTTTTACCAGCACCCATCAGGCCTACGAGAAAGATATTTTCAGACTTGTCCATATCCCTCTGATGGTAGCCAGTCTGGTACCGAGAAAGCAAATCGCCCCCATGAAGGGGGCGATGAATGTGTTGCCGTCAAAAACCTGTTTATAAAGTATTGCTACAGATATTGTTGCCGGCTGATTGCAGGCCCGCCCCAAAGGGACTGGTGACCCCCGGTGGTGGTGCTGTTTCTGTACTGACATCGGCGCCCGATATGGGCAGGGTCAGGCGCACGGTATGGCTGGCTTCAGTGCCGGCAACAGTCCGTGAGGCCTTGAGGTTGACGGTGACCCAGGTAGCGTATTCCTTGGCGTAGATGATGTTGAAAATAGCCGAGCCATCGCTACCTGTGGTCACCGTATTGGGCGCACTGGCAATGTTGCCCGGATCAAGGACGAGATTGCCATTGATATCTTCACCACTATCAAGGATGCCGTTGAGATTGACATCTTCATTGGCACAAGTAGTGACCGGGTTTTGCGTGACAATAAAGCTTTTTGTCCAGAGGTTGATGCCGTTCCATTTCCAAAAGCCTTTGGCAAAGCTGTGGGGAGTGATGGCGATATTGACATCGACACCGGGGACGGCGTTACCACTGGCATCGGTAACGATAACCGAGTATTCCTTGGCATACTGGGTTGCCGTTGGCGAGGCCACCAGGTTACCCGTGCCGAGGCGGACAAAAAGGGCACTGCGGGCGACGGTCATGGTGACCGTCGTCGAGATGACGGCCGCACCTTCCGTGACCGATGCTTTGATCAGGACACCATTCTGGGC
>JALWQD010000248.1 GCA_026994735.1 Gammaproteobacteria bacterium
GTCCACGGTTTCACGGTCGAGTTCGTTGCTGAGCAGATTGATGAAACGGTAGAGATGGGGGCTCAGAGGCTGTTGCCGGTGCAGGGCAATGTCGGTTGTGCAGGGAGCAAAGAGTTCGCTGGCGTCACGCATGCGCAGGTTACTGTCTCGTTCCGGGTCAAAGGCCATGCGTGCAATAAGGCCAATGCCGAGGCCGATTTCGACGTAGGTTTTGATGACATCCGAATCGATTGCTGTGAAGGCAATATGCGGTTTTAGACCATCGGCGGCGAAGGCTTCATCGATATGCTGACGACCGGCGACGGCGTGATCATAAGTGACCAGCGGGTATTCGGCGATTGCCGCCAGATTTAGTGGATATTGGCGCAGGATCGGTAATCCGGGCGGGGCAATCAGACAATGTTGCCAGTGGTAATAGGGCAGGGTGACGAGTTCACGGTGTTGTTGCAGGCCTTCAGTGGCGATACCGATATCGGCAACGCCACTGGCGACCCAGTTGGCAATCTGGGTCGGGTTGCCCTGATGCATCTGCAAATCAATATGCGGATGTTGTTCGATAAACTCACGAATACTGCCTGGAAGCGCGTAGCGGGCCTGAGTATGCGTGGTTGCTATGGCCAATTGACCGCTTTCTTCACTCGCCAGGTCGGCGCTGACATCATGCATTTGATCTATTTCGCGCAAGGCTCGCTCAGCCATTGTTGTGACTGCTCGGCCAGCACTTGTGAGGCCGGTCAGGCGGCGGCCATGGCGCTTGAAGATCGTTATGCCAAGCTCTTCTTCAAGGTGCCGTATCTGGCTGCTGATACCTGGCTGGACGGTATGCAGAATGCGTGCAGCGGAAGAAATATTGAAGTCCTGACGGACAATTTCACGCAAATAGCGCAGTTGCTGGAGGTTCATGGATAGCCTCATATAACTAAAAGTTATATTTATAGAATATCATATTATTATTAAAGATAAGGGGTTGTTGCTATAATTGTTCCGTCGATTTTCGGGTGCTGACATCGTGATAGCGGCGGGGTAGATTGACTACCCTGTTTGTATTCGCTTTTGCGGCCAGATTTCCAGTCCACTTCACGGGCAAAATGATGGATCCAGTCTACGTAGTTGCCGGCCTCTTCGTCGGTATTATGGTCGGTTTGACAGGCGTTGGCGGCGGTTCTTTGATGACGCCGATCCTGATCTTTGGTTTTGGGTTGCCGCCGATGACAGCTGTTGGCACTGACCTGCTGTTTGCCGCCTTGACCAAGGCTGGTGGTATTTGGTCGCATTGGCGCCAGGCCCATATTCGTTGGCAATTGCTGCGCTGGTTGTTGATGGGCAGTTTGCCAAGTGCACTCTGCTCGCTTTATGTGTTGAATACTATCGGGGGCCTTGAAGGCGGACAGAGTGAGGCACTGATTCAGGTTGTCCTCGGTGTTGCCCTGATTCTGACAGCGTTGGTATTGCTCTGGCGCAAGCGTGTGCAGGCAGTCGGTCAGCGGATAAAACAACGTTTTCCCGGCTGGCGTCGCCTGCGGCCACTGTTGACAGTGATGCTGGGCGTGATGCTGGGGATTTTGGTGCCGATATCTTCGATTGGCGCGGGTGCTCTCGGAGCAGCGGCTTTGATGCTGTTGTATCCGGGATTACCCGCTCGCATTATCGTCGGTACCGATTTGGCCCATGCAGTACCCCTGACGGCAATCTCTGGCTTAGGGCATTTACAAATGGGTTCGGTCGACCTGAGTCTGTTGCTGACATTACTAGTGGGCTCATTGCCAGGGATTTACCTCGGTAGCTACCTCAGTGGGCGTATCCCTGAGCGGGTATTACGGCCAATGCTGGCGACGATGCTGGTCCTCGTCGGAGCAAAATTTGTTAGTAGTTACTAAAAGATTTTTCGATATTGCCTGCTGCTATACAGACGATAGTGACAACGTTTACACTGTGTACGGTTTTGCCGTTGGCCGCCTTAGCCCGGCAATAGTTATGGAGAAGAGATTCTAATGAGTAGTGATACGCAGACCTTGATTGACCGCGAAGAACTGGCCCGTTTTGAGGAGAGCCTGCAAGGCTTTCTGAAGAAAGATATTGATGCTGATCGGTTTCAGTCCATGCGCCTGCAACAAGGTGTTTATGGTCAACGTCAGGAAGGCGTCAATATGGTGCGGGTAAAACTGCCGGGTGGTCGTTTGTCGGCTCAGCAATTGCGCGCCTGTGGTCAGGTGTTGTCGGAATGTTCGGAGCATGACAAGGCCCATATTACGACCCGCCAGGATATCCAGATTCACTATGTGCCTTTGCCAAAGGTGCCGCAGGCACTGAATATCCTTGCCGATGCTGAGCTGACGAGCCGTGAGGCCTGCAATAACACGGTGCGGAATATTTCTGCCTGTCCTCTGGCCAGTGTTTGTCCGCGAGAACATGTTGATATCACACCGTTCTATAATTTCGCTACGCGCCATTTTTTACGTCATCCGCTGACACAGCATTTGCCGCGCAAGTTCAAGATGAGTTTTTCTGGCTGCGAGTCTGACTGTGCTCAGGGCATGATGCACGATCTTGCTGTTATTGCCGTGCATGGGGAGTGGGAATTTGGTTTTAAAGTACTCGCTGGTGGTGGCTTGGGCCATAAGCCTCATCAGGCCATTGTTGTCGAAGAATTTATTTCTGAAAATGATCTGATGGCGAGTATGGAAGCCATTATTGCCTTGCATAACCGTTATTCTGATCGAAAAAAACGTGCACGCTCACGGATCAAGTTTCTCGTTGATCGTTTTGGTGCCGAGGATTTTGTCGCTCGTTATCGTGAAGAACTGGTGCGGACACGAACGGCCCTTGCCGATCTTGATACACCGCGTGGTCACTGGCAGTTGGGTGCTCAGACAGCGGGTTATGACAACCCTGGAGCGCCTCGTCAGGTGCTGCCTCAGAAACAGAGCGGTTTCAGTGTTGTTCCGGTCAGTGTGCCCATTGGTGATTTGACGGCAGAGCAGATGTCGGGCCTGGCCGATTTGCTGGCATCGTTGGCACTTGATGACCTGCTGGCCTCACAAGACCAGAATCTGATCATTTTCAATGTTCCTGACGCACGCGTAGGCGAATTGAAAACGGGTTTGCAGGCACTGGCGCTGGATGTTCCGCGTGTCGGTGATGATGTGGTTGCCTGCCCCGGTACCTCTACCTGTCGCCTTGGTATTACCTCATCGAAAACGATTGCCACAAAGGTCAGTGGTGGCAGCCATGATCTGCGTATCCGGGCCAGTGGTTGCCATAATGGTTGTGCGCAGCCGGAAACAGGTGATATCGGTATCTATGGCGAAGGAAAGCGCCGCTTTGGCAAGTTGATACCGCATTACCAGATGTATATCGGTGGTGATGGTCGTAATCATGGCGCTCTGGCTATCAAGGGGCCGACAGTGCCTGCTGCCCGTATTGAACTGGCGATTGAGCGTTTGAAGAGTCATTATGATGAATGTCAGCGGCCGGGCGAAAGCTTTTTTAATTGGAGCCAGCGCCAGGAAGAGGGTTACTTCAAGACCTTGCTTGCCGATATTGCCGAGGTGGCTGAGGCTGATGTGAACAGTGTCCTGCTTGACCATGGTGATGTTGCCGCGTTCAAGGTTGAACAGTTTGGTGGTGGTGAATGTGCCGGTGCGGCGCAAGAAACCGTTGCCGCCAACTTTGCCGAGGCTGCCAATGAACGCAATTACCGTAACGCCTTTCTCTTTCAGAGGAAATATGAAGAGTCGATGGAATGTGCTGTTGAGGTAGCGCGGCTCGTGGGTGAATCACTGCTGTTCCTCGCTGGACATGCACCGGTTGAAGGCTTGCCTGTTATTGCCAAAACATTAGTCGATTCACTCAAGCAGGACAGCGATCTCGGGGCTCGACTTGCCGGGCTTGCTTCCGAATTGGAAGCATTAGGCGAGAATTTTGATGATGCACGTTACCAGGCGTTTAATGAATCTCTCGATGCCTGGACTGTCGATGCGGCTGTTGCTTGTCAAAACATTGATCAACAGCTTGATCTCAGCGCCTCTATTCCGAAGGTGGTGGCTGAAAAAAAAACAGCCTGACTGCGGCGGCAGCCATTGACCTGAGTGCTTACGGTTGTCCGTTACATTTTATCAAGGCGCGGCAAATCCTTCAGGCAGCAGATGGCGACGTGCGCTTGTGCTTTGCCGATCTTGAACTGGCGCAGCGCGCAGCCGATAGTCTTGAGCCGGAAGGTTATATTTGTATCGGTGCGATCTCGGAACTTGAAGATGGCCGCGCTGCGGTTATCATCGGGAAGCCTCCTGTACAGGGAGGCTGATTGTTTTCGTGTGGCGTGGTGAGTAATCAGCATGCCCCGCTGGCATGGCGATGAAAGAACGGGGCCAGAAGGCCCCGTTCTTACTGACTGATCCAAACTGACGCTATCGTTAGAAGACGTATTGTGCTTGAGCAAACAGTTCATCCTCATCAGCATTGTTGACGCCTTTGACGTTACTATTCATGCGATAGGTGACCTGAAACTTGATGTCGTGTTTG
>JALWQD010000249.1 GCA_026994735.1 Gammaproteobacteria bacterium
TGTCCAAGGAAAAGTTTGAACGTACAAAGCCCCACGTTAATGTGGGAACGATTGGTCACGTTGATCATGGCAAGACGACGCTGACAGCGGCGCTGACGAAGGTGTTGGCGGAGCAGCACGGAGGCGAAGCGCGGGCGTATGACCAGATTGACAATGCGCCGGAAGAGCGCGCCCGTGGGATCACGATTGCGACCGCCCATGTTGAGTACGAATCAGACAACCGTCACTATGCCCACGTGGATTGTCCGGGGCATGCTGATTATGTGAAGAACATGATCACAGGTGCGGCGCAGATGGACGGAGCGATTCTGGTATGTAGTGCTGCTGATGGTCCGATGCCGCAGACGCGCGAGCACATATTGCTGAGTCGTCAGGTGGGTGTTCCGTACATTGTTGTGTACATGAACAAGGCCGACATGGTGGATGATGCCGAGTTACTTGAGCTGGTTGAGATGGAAATCCGTGAATTGCTGGATGCCTACGAGTTTCCTGGCGACGACACACCGATTGTCATTGGTTCAGCGCTGAAGGCTCTGGAGGGTGATACTTCGGATATTGGTATCCCGTCGATTCTGAAGCTGGTCGAGGCGATGGACAGTTATATCCCCGAGCCAGAGCGTGCGATTGACGGTGATTTTCTGATGCCGGTGGAAGACGTCTTCTCGATTTCAGGTCGTGGCACGGTCGTGACCGGACGTGTTGAGCGTGGTGTTGTGAAGGTTGGCGAAGAGATTGAGATCGTGGGTATTCGCGACACGGCGAAGACGACATGTACGGGTGTTGAGATGTTCCGCAAGCTGCTTGATGAAGGCCGTGCGGGCGACAACGTGGGTGTGTTGTTGCGTGGTACGAAGCGTGAAGAAGTTGAGCGTGGGCAGGTCTTGGCGAAGCCGGGAACGATTACGCCGCATACGAAGTTTGAGGCAGAAGTCTATATTCTGTCGAAGGATGAAGGCGGAAGGCATACGCCGTTTTTTGATGGCTACCGGCCGCAGTTTTACTTTCGTACGACGGATGTCACGGGAGCGGTTGATCTGCCGGAAGGGGTTGATATGGTGATGCCGGGTGACAACATCAAGACAACGGTGACATTGATTGCGCCGATTGCGATGGAAGACGGTTTGCGTTTTGCCATCCGTGAAGGTGGCCGTACTGTTGGTGCTGGCGTCGTCGCCAAAATCATCGAGTAAGGTAGCACCGAAAAAGGTTCAGGTAGTGTCATGGGGTGGCCATGTGTTACCCCATGATAACTGCCTGTATGTCGTTACAGGCCAGTAGCTCAATTGGCAGAGCGGCGGTCTCCAAAACCGCAGGTTGGGGGTTCGATTCCCTCCTGGCCTGCCATCTCCTAAGGATTTGACACGGGATAATGGCGGACAGTATTAAATTTATATTTGCAGTCATCTTGACGGCTGCAGCAGTGGCCGGCTTTTATATTTTTGCCGATCAGTCGATGTTGTTGCGCGTCATTGCGCTGCTCGTAGTCGGTGGCGTGGTTGTGGCCATCTTGCTGCAAACGGCGACAGGTCGTCGAGCCTGGGCGTTTGCTGGCGATGCGCGGACTGAAGTACGCAAGGTCGTCTGGCCGAGCCGAAAAGAAACGACGCAGACAACACTTGTTGTTGTTGCCATGGTAGTCGTCATTTCAGCCATGTTGTGGTTGGTTGATCTTTTTCTCATGTGGGCAGTACGCCTACTGACTGGCCAAGGGGGCTAGATCGTGTCCATGCGTTGGTATGTTTTACACGTCTATTCAGGCTTCGAGCAGCAGGCTGTTCGTTCGCTCAATGAACGCATCAAGCACAGTGGGATGGATGCACGCTTTGGTGAAATCCTTCTGCCAACTGAAGAAGTTGTTGAAATGCGGGGCGGCCAAAAGCGCAAGAGTGACCGTAAGTTTTTTCCTGGTTACTTGCTCATTCAAATGGAAATGGACGACGAAACATGGCATCTCGTTAATGAAGTGCCGAAAATCATGGGTTTTATCGGTGGCACCAGTGATCTACCCGCACCGATTTCGGACAAAGAAGCCCAGCGTATCATGGATCGTATTCAGGAAGGTGTTGAGAAGCCGCGACCGAAAGTGCTCTATGAGCCGGGTGAGGTTGTCCGTGTGATTGATGGGCCGTTTGTTGATTTCAATGGTGTAGTCGAAGAAGTGAATTATGAGAAGAGCCGCCTGCGTGTGGCTGTGACTATTTTTGGACGTTCGACGCCGGTAGAGCTAGGCTTCGGGCAGGTAGAGAAAGGCTGAGTCATTTCGGGTGAAGTGACAGGCAGTTATAAACATGATCAGGGGAGCCGTCAGGCGTTTGCACCCAGGAGTTATCAATGGCTAAAAAAGTAAGCGCTTATATCAAGCTGCAAGTTGGAGCCGGCAAGGCTAATCCCAGTCCTCCTGTGGGACCTGCACTGGGCCAGCATGGCGTTAATATTATGGAATTTTGTAAGGCATTTAACGCCCAGACCCAGGGTGTGGAAGCCGGCCTGCCGATTCCTGTGGTGATTACAGTTTACGCTGACCGTAGTTTCACCTTCGTAACCAAGACGCCTCCAGCTGCCGTATTGCTGCGCAAGGCTGCAGGGCTTGCAAAGGGTAGCTCGACACCAAACACGAAGAAGGTTGGCAAGGTTAATCGCAGTCAGCTGGAAGAAATTGCGACGACAAAGATGCCTGACCTGACAGCGGCAGATATGGACGCTGCAGTCCGTACAATTGCGGGAACCGCTCGCAGTATGGGGCTGGATACGGAGGGTGTGAAATGACGGGATTAAGCAAACGTGCGCAAGTCATTCGTGAGCGTGTGGAAACGGGGCGCCAATATGCCGTTGACGAAGCATTGTCGTTGTTGAAGGAATTGTCGACTGTCAAATTCGATGAGGCCGTTGATATCAGCGTTAATCTCGGCGTTGACCCGCGTAAATCAGACCAGATCGTGCGTGGCTCTACCGTGTTGCCAAATGGTACGGGAAAAACGGTTCGTGTCGCTGTGTTTGCTCAGGGCGACAAGGCTACCGAGGCTGTTGAAGCCGGCGCCGATATTGTCGGTTTTGAGGATCTTGCCGAGACCGTCAAGGGGGGGCAGATGGATTTTGATCTGGTCATCGCGACTCCTGACGCGATGCGTGTTGTTGGCCAGTTAGGGCAGATTCTTGGCCCGCGTGGCTTGATGCCAAATCCAAAAGTCGGGACTGTGACGATGGATGTGATTACCGCTGTTAATAATGCCAAGGCAGGTCAGGTTCAATACCGGACAGATAAAGCAGGCATTATTCATTGCACGGTTGGTAAGGTCGCTTTTGAAGTCGCCGCCCTGCAGGAAAATATTGCGGCCCTTTTGGATGCGCTGAGAAAGGCCAAGCCAAGCTCCGCGAAAGGCATTTATATGAAGAAAATCACAGTGACCACTACGATGGGGCCAGGCCTCGTTGTTGATGAGGCCAGTTTGTCTGTCTGAGTCTGTGTGAGTAAGAGATTCTGTCGCGCTGGGCATACGCCTGGTGAAGCAGGGCTTTGGAGTCCCTTTCAGTGTTTTTTTGACTGAAGGGTAAGACGTCAAAGATCGCAGGTGCCTGAAACGGCTTAATGGATTTCCAGCCTGCGTAGATGGTGATTCCGAACAGGTTATATACCTGACGAAGATCGCCTGTAAAGGGGGGCACAGAGATGTGCCCGTATGAAAAATCACCTGGAGGCAGGCTGTGACTGTTTGTCTGGGTGATCAATCTGGAGGTGATACTTGTTAACCCTGGAAGATAAAAAGGCGATCGTCCGATCTGTTGCCGAAACGGCCAGTGCTGCCCAGTCTGCACTCGCCGCTGAGTATAGTGGACTGACGGTCGACGAGATGACCGAATTGCGGGTGAAGGCCCGGGAAGCGGGCGTCAGTGTCCGTGTGGTCAAGAACACCCTGGCTCGACGTGCAATGAGTGATACCGAGTTTGCCCTTATGGCAGATGCCCTGACTGGACCATTGGTTCTGGCATTTTCCATGGACGATCCGGCGTCAGCAGCGCGCGTCTTGACTGACTATGCGAAGGAGCATAAGCAGCTTGTCATTCGTGCCGTGGCTTTGCCTGGACAGATGTTGCGCCCTGAAGACGCGCAGAGTCTGGCGAAAATGCCGACGAAGGATGAGGCAATCAGCATGCTGATGTCAGTCATGCGGGCACCTACTCAGAAACTCGTCCAGACCCTCAACGAGGTTCCGGGCAAGCTTGTGCGTACCGTTGCCGCAGTCCGCGATTCGAAAGAAGCGGCCTGAGCAAATCAGGGCACTTGATTTCAAAACAATTTCAAATTTAAATTTTGGAGAATACAATGGCTGTAAGTAAAGAAGATATCCTGGAATCGATCGGCAACATGACCGTTCTTGAGGTCGTTGACCTGATTTCCGACATGGAAGAGAAATTTGGCGTCACTGCTGCTGTTGCTGCCGTTGCTGCGGCGCCTGCTGCCGGTGGTGATG
>JALWQD010000250.1:0-10155 GCA_026994735.1 Gammaproteobacteria bacterium
ACTTCGTCGGTTGCTCCGAGCAGGAAAACGCGGTAGCCCTTCTCGTTACCCATGGTTAACATGCCAAACATCAAATCGATGCCAGTGACTCTTTCCGGCAGTGCTTGGCCGAGTAATTTACTCGACCAAACGACGCCAGCACCATCAGCAAGAATGATGTCGGAGCTGAGGACGCTTTTTCTGAGATCGGGATCCTTACCCATATTGACAACCTTGGCGGCATTGACAACGCCAATCTGAAGGGGGCGCCGTTGAGCTATTGCCTGATCAATGACCGTCAAGGCATCACTGAGTGTTAGTGCTGCAATTGGAATGCCAAACAACTCTGTGGTGGGGAATTGATGCCCTTGCAGGGTTTCCTCATTCATTGGCTTAATAGTCTCCTCTCCTCATCTGAGGTTAAGTTAGTCAGGGTAAATTATTGGTAATATGTATCAACGTAGCTACGCTACCAATGATGAACCTCCGGAAGTCGATAGATGCCAAAGAATCGAGACATGTTATCATTAATAGCTGCGGCACAGTTCGTTCGTGCGCTGAGGGGATAAGTGATTCCCCTGTCTATTCATTGCCGCTAATCCGGCCGCTATAAAAGAATGGGTACTTAATAATTATTCGTAGGCCCTTTAAAACTTAGCGTAACTTCAAGGATTTGCTTGAGTGCTCCGTGAAGGTCGATGAAGAACCGATGAAGGCCAGTCGTTGTGGTTTGTTGGCTCGACGTTAAAGCTGCGGGTTGAGTTAGACGATAGCGATTCTGTGAGCGTGGGTTTTTGAGTGAATAACGGTTCACGGCAAAAAATCATATTTGCCGGCCTGTGGGATTGAAGAGAGGGACTAGGTAGTGGATCGGATGCGTCAACAAGGGATTCTAATCAACGTTCTTCTTATTATCGTCTTGCTTATGCTGACAGCCTGTAGTTATACCGGGCCACTGGCCGAGGAAGAGTTTATTGCTGAAAGCCAGCCAGTTCCCGCCTATGAGATCCAACCCGGTGATCTGATTGATGTTTTTGTCTGGCGCAATCCAGAGGTTTCTATCAGTGTCAATGTCCGGCCTGATGGCAAGGTATCGACGCCATTAGTCGAAGATTTGCAGGCCGCCGGGAAAACGCCCTCCCTGTTAGCGCGGGATATAGAAAAAGCGCTGGCTAATTTTATACGTGGGCCGATGGTGACGGTAATTGTCAGAGAGTTTAACGGTAATGTTGGGCAGCGGATACGGGTTATCGGTGAGGTTGAACAGCCGGATGTATTGTCGTTTAGACAAGGGCTGACCTTGCTTGATGTGATGATTGCAGTGGGTGGCTTAAATGAATATGCCTCTGGCAATCGTGCCAAAATTGTGCGCGTAACAAAGGATGGTCAACGAGAAATTCCGGTGCGCCTGGATGACTTGCTTGGTGATGGTGATATGTCTGCAAATATTGTTCTTGCTCCCGGGGATATATTGATTGTTCCCGAATCTGTTTTCTGACCAGCCTCGTTATGTCGACTGCTATCCAAAATAACCCTTTTATGAGTTCTACTGATGAAGAACCTCAGGCTGCTGAAGGCCAGAGTGTTCTCAGTGATCTAAAGCGTGCTTGGGCGCATCGCTGGTTAGCACTGGCGCTGGCAGCCAGTGTGAGTTTGCTGGGCTGGTACATCGTCAGTATTATCCCCAATACCTATGAGGCAAGAGCACGCATCTACCTGGATACGCAGTCGATGCTTGGCCCTTTGTTGAAAGGGTTGGCTATTGATAATGACTTGCGCCAGGTGCAGGTGGCAGAAACGACACGGAAGACATTGTTACGCCGCCCCAATCTGGAAAAGGTTGCTCGTGAAACGGACAAGGATCTTGAAGCGCAGACGCCACAGGATTTTGAACGGGTTCTGATCAAGCTTGCCGATAGTATCGAAGTGAAAGGGGGGCGCAGGGATAATATTTTCGTCATTACATGCGAAGATAAGGATCCTCGAATTGCGAAAAAGGTTGTTGAGATTTTGTTGTCGATATTTGTTGAAAGCACATTGTCTTCAATGCGCCGTGATACCGGCAGGACCGAAAAGTTCCTCGACGATCAAATTGCTGATTATCGTTCCCGCCTGGAGTCTGCTGAACTCAGGCTGAAAGAATTTAAGCGTGAAAATGTAGGCCGTATGCCGACCGAGGCTGGTGGCTACTTTTCCCGTCTTCAGGCATCTATTTCTGCTTTGGATCAGGCCCGTCTGGAGTTGCGCGAAGCACGAAACAAGCGTGATGAACTACGTCGCCAGTTAATAAAGTCAGCTCCCGTTGGGGGGGAAGCCGTAGCGCCCGAGAATGCGGGGCAAGGGAATGCTGCCTTACTTTATGAACGGATAGCTCGTCTTGAGCAGACACTGGATCAATTACGATTGCAATATACGGACAGTCACCCTGATGTCTTGAGTATTTCTCGCTCACTGGAAGATTTGCGCAACAAGTTGCCGAAAGATAGTGTCCCACCTGGATCGCAGGATGGTTCCGGCGTAGGGGCCATGAATCAGGCCTACCAGGAATTGAAGGTTGCTGTTGGCGAGGCCGAGGCTGAGGTATCGGCGCTGGATGTCCGTGTGCGGGAATATCAGCGGCGGGTCAATAAATTACGCAAGATGATGGAAACAATTCCGGAAGTTGAGGCTGAATTGGCCCGTCTGAACCGGGATTACGAAATCAACAAGACTAATTATGAATCGTTGGTCGCCCGGCGGGAATCGGCATCGATTTCGCGCGATGCGGAACAAAGTGTCGATACGGTACAATTCAAGGTGATTGATCCTCCCGTTATCCCCGCCTTGCCAACAGGGCCGAATAGACCAATCCTGTTGACTCTGGTGCTGCTACTGGGCTTGGGTGCAGGTGGAGGCATGGCCTGGGTCAAGGCGGGCATGCGTCAAACCATTGATACCCAGGCTGACCTGGAAGCCGTTATTGGTGCAAATGGAATGATCCTCGGTTGTGTGCCGACGTCCGGTGACATAAAGCCCAAGCGTACAGGTGGATGGCTGACATCCCTGTTATTCTGGCTGTTGTTGATGGGGCTTTTGTTTGCATTTGTGTTATTGATGGCAAAAGAACTCTTGCATCTCAATGGCTTGTCAGAATTGCTACAGCTGATGGGGGTTTAAGATGTCGACTATCGAACGAGCGATGAAACGCCTGGCAGAGATGTCCGCGCAAAACAAGCGCGAGGGCCAGGCAACAGCGTCAGCAAATGTTCCTGTCGCCAGTGATCCCGAATTGCCTGAGATCGCCAGCGCAGAGGAAAAGATCCCGCCTTTTGTTGATGACAAGGCACCCCATTATACATCTTCATCTTTTTCCGTGGCCGCGGAGGAAAGTCCTGCTGAAAACGCCCGCCCCTTGCCTTCTCGCCCGACCATTCATCCACATAGCCAGATTGAACTGCGTGATTGGGCGGCCAGGCATGGCATGGACCTGGGAGCAACAGAAAAGCGGCAGATGATCGAGTGCTATCGGCATATCAAGCGCCCATTGATTATTAATGCGGAAGGAGAAGGGCGTTTGGCCTCGCGCTTTTCCAACCGCATTATGGTGACCAGTTCCCTGCCGGATGAAGGGAAGACATTTACCTCCCTGAATCTGGCGATTTCTTTCGCCGCCGAGCGTGGCAAGCATGTTGTTTATATCGATACTGATATGGTCCATTCGAGTCTTCCCGATACGCTCGGTATCGAGGTTGAACATGGCATCGTTGATTATCTCGAAGGAGAAAACCTGTCGCTTAATGATGTCATCTGGGGGACAGACTTCCCGAATTTGATGATTCTGCCCGCAGGCCGAAGTCATGCCTATTCGACTGAGTTGCTGGCGGGAAGAAATATGCGCGGTTTATTAACCGAGATTGAAGAGTCGTTTGAATCTGACGTCATTGTTATTCTTGATACACCGCCACTTCTTGCCTCCAGTGAGGCCGCAACGCTGGCACGTTTTGTCGGTCAAATTGTCCTTGTTATCGAAGCAGGAAATACGGCAAAGGATGATTTATGTGATGCCCTGGCGATGATCGACAAGGGTAAGTTGGCAGGTTTTGTACTCAATAAATATCAACAACCAGGTAACCCGACCGCTTACGGTTATTATCGCTACTCTGCCTAGTGCTATGGCCGAACAGGTTGTTTTGCCTCTGATGATTGTGTTGTCGGTATAGTAGCAGACAGAAGGCGAACTTTTCCTTGTTGAGAAAAATCACGAAAGAAGTTTCTTGTCTAATGCTGGTCGCCATGCTTGTGCTGGTGGCTTCGGCTGGCAACGCCGAAAAATGGCATTTAATCCCAGAATTAACTCTTTCGCAGACCTATTCAGATAATGTTCTCCTTCTGCCTTCGGCATTTTCCGAGCATGAGTGGATTTCGGAAGTGGCTCCTGGCCTGAGTCTCTCGCGCAAGACTGAAAGTTATGAGCTGGACCTGAAATATCGGCTTCAGAGCCTCTATTTCGCGCGTGACCAGCGCCGTAATGAGACCTTTCAGCAGGTCGGTGGCCGCGCTTCCTGGCAACAGGATTCGAGTGGGCTTTATGTCGATTCGTTACTGGATTTTTCCCAGCAAACAGTCGATGCCAATCAGCCTGTGCCGCCGGATAATCTGAGCGCGGCCGGTAATCGAACGAACCAAACCGTGATCGATATTGCTCCTGGTATCAAGGGCCGTTTGACAGACAAGATCTTTGCCGATTTCAATGTGGGTCATCGTCAGACTGAATATGAGCAGGGTCGTCTGGATAGCTATGAAGAACGAGCTGGGTTGACCCTGAGCAGTCAACGCCCCGCTCGTTTTGATTGGGAGTTTGATAGTCAGCGCCGCAGCACGCGTTATGCCGATGGTTTTGGTGATGTGATCTATGAAACGACGCTGGATCTGAATTATATGGTTTTTCGTCATTGGCAATTAACGGCGCAGGGTGGCTATGAAGATATCCGCTCATCATTTCCAGGCGATCTTGATCAAGCGGCTGATAATTGGCGTTTAGGTTTTGTCTGGACACCTTCCCGGCGCAGCCGACTTGAGTTATCAGCAGGACAGCGTTTCTTTGGTCGTAATTATGAACTCAAATGGCGACATAGTGGTCGTCGCAGTGATTGGTCACTTGAGTACCGAGAGGATATCGAAACGATATCCAGTAACCCTTTCGATGGCTTTGGTGTTGATGGGTTTGCGGATTTTGCGACTTATTTGACAGATATCTATCTGAATCGGCACTTTGCCGCCTCGTATCATCGCCAGTCCAAGCGCGTGTCGTTTGACTTGTCGGGTAATATTGAACGGCGGACATTCGGTCGTAGCGGTGGTTCGGAAAGAATATTGGCAGCACAGCTGCGTACTCGCTGGCAATTAGCCGCCAAAACGGCGCTGCATTTTGATATGGAACTGACACAACGGGATGCCCTCGGTGCTTTCGAAAGGGATACGATTCGTCGCTCTGAACTATGGTTGTCCTATCGCCTATTGCAATACGGTGAGCTGACTTTGAAGTACCGTAACCTTCACCGTGATGCCGGTTTTTTTGTCAGCGGCTATGAGGCGAATGACCTGATGCTGGGCTATAAGCTGGTTTGGGATAAAACGCTTTGAGCCAAGTGCCTGCAGGCTTACAGGTAGAGGAGGCGGTCTGAAATTTCATTTGATTCTCACGCTTGACTACGAATTGTTTGGTAACGGTAGTGGTTGCCTTGATAGCTGTTTGCGTCAGCCGGTTGATCAATGTCTGGCTGTCGCAAGCGAAGTTTCAGCAACCGTTGCCTTGTTCGTTGATGCACCAGAGTTCCTCGCTTTTCGCCAGACAAGGTGCTATCGCGCTGCTAGCGCGCGTATTGAGGAACAGCTTGGACTGGCTGTTATGAATGGCCATGCCGTGCAATTACATCTTCATCCTCAGTGGCTTGGTGCTGACTATCAAGATCATCACTGGTCGTTATCTATGAATAAATGGCGAATTGGTGACTTGGATAAAGACACCATCGATGGCCTAGTGGTGACCGGTTTGGCTTATCTGAGAACAATTACTGGTGACGATGCCAGGCATTGTAATACTTTTCGTGCTGGTGGCTGGGCAATTCAACCGGCGGCACAGACGCTTTCAGTGTTAGCACAACGGGGTATCTTGATGGACTCAACCGTTGCTCCTGGCAGTTACAATCCGGCCCGTGGTGACTGGTATGACTTTCGCCGGGCACCGCTGGCTGCGGCATGGCCCGTTATGGATGACATCTGCCAAGTCAGTGCCGGTGATCGTGCCGCGCTGATGGAAGTGCCCATCGCAACGCATTCGATTGGCCGCCTGGCTCATATTTCAGCTTTATTTGAACAACGGCGTTACCCGCGCCTGCCTGATGGTTGTGCCGGTAGTTACGCCGGAGGCGTTAATTCGCGTCGGCATCGTTTGTATGGGAAGTTGGCCAAGCTGGCGTCTCTTGGTCATGTCATGCTTGATTTTTCGACCATGCCGGCAGCAACACTCATTGAAATTAGTCGTGGCTGGATGGATAAATTCAATAAAATTGATGGGCCTGTACCGCTGGTGGCGATTGCTCATGGTAAAAACTTTACCCCGCAGTCGGCAGAAAATATGATGCAGTGGTTACAGTGGTTGGAGGCGCATGATGCTGTTATTTTTTCTTCTTACCATGATTGGCTCTGTGCTTATCGAGAATGTCTTGCCATGACCCGGCCGGCCACGACAGTAGTTGTCTAGTTAAATTGAGAAAAAAAGATGCCAATGAAGACAAAACATCAAATCTGTTTTGTGGGCCATAATGCTTATGGTGCGCTGACCGGCCAAAACCTTGGCCATGCCGGCGGCATTGAACAGCAATTGGCATTGCTCTCCAGAAGTCTGGTGAAAAAGGGGTATTCAGTGGCCCTGATTACCTGGGATCATGGTCAGCAGGATGGTGAACTCATCGACGGTGTGACGTGCTACAAGATGTCGACACGGGATGCCGGTCTTCCTGGTTTGAGGTTCCTGCCCCGCTGGTTCAGCCTGACAAGGGCTCTGGCGCGTGCAGATGCCGAATGTTATTTCTACAGTTGTGGCGATGTTTGTCTTGGCCAGATAGTTATGTGGGCTCGCCGACAGCGCCGCAAGACGCTCTTTTCGGTGGCCAATGAAGTTGATTGTCTGGCGGCCCTGCCATCAATGCCTGAATTCCGTGAACGGCTTTTTTTTCGTTTCGGATTGAAGCATGTGGATGACATTATTACGCAAACAGTCCGTCAGCAAGAGTTGCTTGCCAGTGAGCATGGATTGTCCTCATTCACGATTCCGATGCCTTCATATGGTTATGCGCCGGTGATCCGCGATCATGTCGGCAAAGAAGGCAGGAGGCGCGTCCTCTGGATTGGCCGCTTTTCGGCTGAAAAACGATTGGAATGGTTATTCGAGCTTGCCAGACAATGTCCTGAGATAGATTTTGATGTTATCGGTGATGCTAATATGCCAACAGAATATGCCCAGCGTTTGCATGCAGATGCTAAGGCGCTGGCGAATGTTGTTTTACATGGTCGTGTTGCCCATGCCGAACTGGAAAAGTTTCATCATGCTGCTTTTGCCTATTGTTCAACATCAGTTTATGAAGGCTTCCCCAATGTTTTCCTTGAGGCATGGAGTACAGGCTTGCCGATAGTCTCTACCTTTGACCCTGACAATGTTATTCGTCGCCATGATTTGGGTCATGTTGTCGGCTCTGTCGAAGGTCTGGTAAAGGCATTTAGGTCCATGCTGGAGGATCGTGAGGCTTATTTGCAGCAGTCGCAAGCAGCGAGGAACTATTTTCTCGAGAATCATGCTGTTGATAAAGTGATCCCGCAGTACCAAGCGCATATTGACGGCCTGCTATCACGATGATTAATAGCTGAAAGGAAAAGTTTATGGGATCAGCGAAGGCAGCCTTGGTCAAGGCTTTTTCAGCAGCTTATACGATTGTTGATCGACGGCGACGCCTGAATGTTGTTTCATTACACCGAATTGGTCAACAACAAGGGGCCCGGTTACCCGCTCAGGTGCGTCATCAGCTGACGTTACTAAAAGAGAGTCACCGCATTATCTTACCCAGCCAGCTGTCGCAATTTGAGGGTTATGATGGGCCTCTGGCAATGATTACCGTTGATGATGGGCATGCATGTACCTACGAACAGCTATTCCCTATCTGTCGTGATCTTGATATTCCATTTATTGCATATCTACCCGTAGATTACCTTTTACATGGACAATGGTTGTGGTTTGATCAACTGGAATGTCTTTATCGGCAGACAGGATCGATGACCAGCGAGCAGTATCATTCCTTGCAACAGCAGTTGAAGGGGCTGACTCCTGATTTGCGGGCTGAGAAGCTGGCTATGTTGGCAAGTCAATGGGCGTTTGATTTGCCCGCGGCACCCGTTGCCGATTATGCGCCGTTAGGCAGTGATGATATTCGGGAAATGCTAAGCTCGGGTTTGTTTGAAGTGGGTAGCCATGCGGTGACACATACTATCTTAACGCAGCTTGATGAGCGCTCAATGGTGGCCGAGCTGAAAGAGGCAAAGATGATCCTCGAGTCCCATTTTGAAACCACTGTCAATAGTTTTTGCTACCCCAATGGTTTATCAGGGGATTTTAATCAGCCTGTCATTGAGAACGTACGTGCATGCGGCTATACAACCGCAATGACAAGTTTGGAAGGGAGTAATATCCGTGCACAGATGGATCCACTGCAGCTCTGCAGGATACATATCGGCCTGCCGGATCATGCCTTGCTCAAGGAGCTGAGTGGTTTGGGGAGGTGGCAAAAGGTGTTTTGTGGTGATTCCGGAAGCCAGCAGGTGTTAGGGTGAGCGCTGCAGTTTGCCGGAAGGTCTCTTGCATGGGGCGTGCTGCCTTATTACTGGTAGTCATTTTCAGCTGGGCTGTGCCCGTGCAATCGGCTGCCCGCTATTTTCCTCATGCGTTAACCCATTTTTCGAGTTACCAGGATGGACAGCCTGTTTTTACTGCGGTTGAGAGGGGCTGGGATGAAGAGCTGCGTGAGCGGGGCTGGGTTATTAAGGATGGTGATGTCTATAAATTATGGTATTCCGCCAGACGTAAGGGATCCGATGAACCCTTTCAACTAGGTTATGCGACGTCTGCCGATGGTTATCACTGGCAACGTTTCGCCGGCAATCCCGTCTTTGATGAAGGCTGGATTGAAGACATTATGGTGCTCAAACAGGGGGGGCGTTATTACATGTTTGCCGAGGGTGCGGGGGATCGGGCGCAGTTGTTATTGTCCGATGATGGCATTCGCTGGCAGAGTCAGGGGGTGTTGGATATCCGCAAGGTTAATGGCCAGCCGATCAGTCGGGGGCACTATGGCACACCAACCGTATGGTATGAAAAAGGCAGCTGGTGGCTGTTTTATGAACGTGATGATCAGGGGATCTGGCTTGCCCGTTCAACTGATTTGCGGGTTTGGCGCAATATTCAGGATGAAGCCATCATCACAACCGGCCCTGAAAACTATGACGCAGAGTTAATTGCCTTGAATCAAATTATCAAGATTGCGGGACGATACTATGCACTCATGCATGGTTCAGGCAGTGGGCGTCCGCGGCAGTGGAACATTATCCTGGCTGTCTCTGATGACCTTGTTCATTGGCAGAAATATTCAGGCAATCCATTGATAGATAGCGATAATAATGATTCCAGCGGCATACTTGTCAACGACGGTCAGCGTTTGCGCCTGTATACCATGCATGAAAAAGTGCGTGTCTATTTGTCGCCCTTGATTGGCCGCCTCGAGAGCCAGTAGTTAATTGCCTGCCGGTGCGAATGACAATGTCCGGTTAATGTCTGGGGGATGGGGCTTCAGGGCCTTAAGGCAGACAATTTTAGCGGGATGTTGTATTCAAGGATGAATGGGGTAGAATACCTCCGTTGCATATTCTCGAGGTCATCCCGCAGTTCCCGCCTGGTGTCTACTGTGTCCCTTGTTGTGATTTGCAATAGCCGCGCGTTATTTTTTCGCTGGCGTTTACCGGGTGATGAATGTTCATCACCTGTATTGTTACTTTTTAGTACTGATTTTGTTTAGGAGACTGACATGGCTACAGGTACCGTCAAATGGTTTAACGAGGCAAAGGGTTTTGGCTTTATTGCCCCTTCAGATG
>JALWQD010000250.1:10165-16595 GCA_026994735.1 Gammaproteobacteria bacterium
CTTCAGATGGTAGCGCCGATGTGTTTGTGCACTTTTCGGCTATCGAAGGAAATGGTTTCAAGACTCTGGCCGAGGGACAGGCGGTAAGCTTTGATGTGGAGCATGGCCCGAAGGGACCGCAGGCCACACGGGTGACGACAGAAGGCTAAGCATTTCTGTTGATGGCCCCCTGATTTTGGTCAGGGGGCCATTCTTGTTTCAGGCCCGTGTATTTGGGGCTGTCTTTTTGATTGGCGCGATTGACAGGTAACTGACTCCTGAATGAACAGGCATTATGATGTCATCGTGATTGGTAGTGGCCCCGGTGGTGAAGGGGCCTCGATGAAGGCGGTTAAATCCGGTTTACGGGTAGCCGTCGTCGAAGAACAAGCCGAAGTGGGTGGTAATTGTACCCTGCGGGGAACAATACCCAGCAAAGGTTTGCGCCAAGCTGTCGAATTACTGGTGCATGGCGATCGCCATGCAATGCCCTGTTTTCCTTCCCTGCTTGAGAGCGCGAAAAGGGTAATTGCCCGCCAGGTTGAGATGCGACGGGGATTTTATGCCCGTAATAATGTCGATGTCATCCGCGGTCATGCTCGTTTTATCGACGATAAAACCTTGGAAGTGACAACGGGCGGGCATAGTCGTGGGCGTTTGACGGCAGATTTCTTTGTCCTGGCCACAGGGTCTCGCCCCTATCATCCGGATGATGTTGATTTTTCCCATCCCCGTATTCTTGACAGCGATACGCTGTTACAACTGTCTGATACGCCTAAATCCCTGATTATCTATGGTGCTGGTGTCATCGGTTGTGAATACGCATCGATTTTTCGTGAGCTTGGAGTCAAGGTCAATCTTGTCAATGGCCGCGCTCGACTGCTTGATTATCTTGATGATGAAATCATTGATGCTCTGGCATATCACCTGCGTGAGCGGGGTGTCGTTATACGGCATAACGAGTGTTACGGCCATATTGAAGCGGATGACGAGGGTGTGCGTTTGTATACCGAATCGAACAAGTTGATTCGTGGTGATTATTTACTCTGGGCGCAGGGGCGTACCGGAAATGTCATCGACATGGGGCTGGCGTCCTTGGGGATTGAGGTGACGTCTCGAGGGGTCATGTCGGTCAATGACGATTATCAAACGAATTGCCCGCATATTTATGCTGTCGGTGATGTTGTTGGCTATCCGAACCTGGCCAGTGCCGCCTATGACCAGGGCCGCTATGCCGCAACACACTTGGTTACCGGTCTCTGTGAGACGCGTTTGGTGAAAGATATCCCGACGGGAATCTACACCATACCGGAAGTGAGCTGTATCGGTGCTACTGAACAGGAACTGACCGAACGTAAGGTACCCTATGAGGTTGGCCGCTCAATGTTTCGGCACTTGGCGCGGGCACAGATCCTTGAACAAACCAGTGGCATGCTGAAGATTCTTTTTCATCGTGACACGCTGGAAGTGTTGGGGATCCATTGTTTTGGTGTCCAGGCCTCGGAAATCATCCATATTGGCCAGGTGGTTATGAGTCAGCCAGGTGACGGTAACTCATTGATGTATTTTATTAACACGACCTTCAATTATCCGACTATGGCCGAGGCTTACCGTGTCGCGGCATTGAATGGTTTGAATAGGCTTGATTGAGGAGACAGCGTCGACATGAAAAAGAGCGTTCGTCGTTTGTTGGCGCAAGGTGTCCTGTGGACAGTTTATCGTTTGACGGCAGCATTTTCTTTTTTGCTCGCGCGCCGTGGTCAGGGACACTGGCAGCCCAGTGGCCGCATCCTGGTTATTGGTACCTTTCACAATCCGAACTGGTTTCATGCCCATATTACGCCACTGACTCAGTCCGGTATTGATGAAATAATCCTTGTTACTGATGCTGTCGTTGATCCCTTGCCGGGAGTACGTTATGTCTGCCCGCCTGTTTGGACGACGAAATTATTGACGCGTGCGGGGGCCAAGTTTTTTTATGCGCTGGTGCAGGGAGTGCGTTTTCGCCCCGATCTGTTTATGGGCTACCATATCTTTCCAGCGGCTATTTCTGCCCTTATTATCGCGCGTATCTGCGATCGACCTGCCTGTTTTCAGGTTACTTCCGGGCCATTGGAGCTTGAAGGGGGTGGCTGGCATGCCGAAAACGTCGTTTTGACAGCTCTGGGCGGGCCGTCATTGTGGGTAGAGAGTGCTGTGCATGCGGTCTGTCGTGAATTTGACCTGATTATTGTCCGCGGCAGTAAGGCGGCAGACTATATTCGTCGTCTCGGTTATCAGCGCCGACTGGCTGTGATTACAGGCAGTATGGAAGAGCCTGTTGTTACGAGAGACTTTCAGCAGCGTTCAATCGATTTAATTTTTGTCGGCCGCCTGACTGAATATAAAAGGCCTGACCGATTCCTTCGGGTTGTCGCTAAACTGGTCGAAAAATACCCTCATTTACACGTCAGTATGGTTGGTGACGGACCCGATCGAGCCGCCCTGGAAACGATGGCTGGAGATATGCAGATAACTGAAAATATAAGCTTTCTTGGTCGTCGAAGTGATGTGCCGGCATTATTGCTTGATGCCCGTGTTTTTGTTCTTAGTTCGCGCTGGGAAGGGTTGTCCATCGCGATGATTGAGGCCATGATGTCGGGTGTTGTTCCTGTTGTTGCCGATGTCGGTGATCTGGCTGACTTGGCCGATAACCAAGCCAACGGCTTTGTTGTTGAAGCCGATGATGTGGATGCTTATGTGGCACGGATTGATGGCTTATTAGGCAATGAAAGTGTTTGGCAGGCTTTCTCAAAGAATGCCCGTCAGGCAGCGATAGCGAGCAGTAGCCGGGCGGCCGTCGCGGAAAAATGGAGGAGTGAGTTTAGAGCCTTGCGAACGGCCGGGAATGAACCTGAGAAAAACCTTTGAGTGTCAGTACTGGTGGTTGCTTGTCGTGACTTTGGCAACAGAGAAGCATGGTTCTCCAGGCGATTGTCGTGCATAATGTCGGTCTTTTAAAGTCCTCGGCCATGTTTTAGCCGCAGAAACGCTGGAAATACTGAAGATGAAAGATCTAAAACGCATGGTTATCTATAGCGCTTTGGCGCTGTTCTCTATTTTACTACTGATCGAATTGGCGGGCAGGCATTATCTGAGCGACAACCTCATGATTGTGCTGGCTGTTGCTATCGTCATTATCCTGCCGGTTATAGTGATCGTTCAGGTTGCCAAACGCGAGCGAGCGGAGCAGGCGCGAAAACCCTGAAATTTCCAGGGTATCTATGGTGATTGTTATCGATAAAGCATGAGGTGTGTTGTTAGATATGAAGAATGAGAGCAAGCGGGCTGACCGCCCCGATTTTTCTTTGGCCTATTATTCCGGTAATCGCAAGACCGGTACAATCAGTGTCATCGAGTCACGTCAGGGTGCTACGACAGTGCTGCCTGTTCCCAGTGCTCCAGAGAGTGGCCTGGATGTTATGCGGCGGCCGGTCCTGGTTGGTTTGGCAGAAAATCAGCGAGTCATCCTTTTTGATCCGGTCAGCAAGGCCCTTAGTCTTCAAGAATGTTTGCCGGCGGATGCTTTTCCTGCCCATATCTACCGTGATGGATACAGCGCCCGTGCCTGGTATATGAACGATGGTGACAAGGCCACCGGTAACGATACACTGAATTTTGGTGATCGTGGTTCTTCGGTGACCGTAGTGGAGAATGTTGATCATTCTTCTGCGCGTTTTCTGGCAACGATCTGTGTTGGCAGAGGACATCACCAGGCGGCATTCAGTCATCCTTCTGACGCAGCCCCAGAGGTTCCCGCCAAGGCCTATGTCAGCAACCTGAAAGATGGCACGCTGTCGGTGATTGGTAATGATCCTGAAGAGAGTGCGACGTATTTACAGATGATCGCAACGATAGACTTGCTTGAAAAAGACAAGGAACAGGGTGAAGGCAATAATGCTTTTCCCCATGGGCTTGCTTATTCATCACGGACTGGTCTGATTTATAACCTCAATAATGGTTATGGCACGATCGCTGTTATCGATCCGAAAAAAGACGAAATCATCGATCATATTGCTTTCAAAGGACATAGCAATCTTTTTGTTACCCCGGATGGTCGTTACATTATCGGCCGCGGCGCTGATCGTAAATCTGATCCTGACCATGTCATTGCTAAATTGACAGTTCTTGATTTGAGCAGCCATGAAATTGTTGCCACACTGGATCTCGCAGACGTCTATATCAGCAAATACTATTTTAGTCCCGAGGGTAATTATCTGTACCTGACGACCTCAAGTTCGGGTAGCCCAGAGCAGCAAGCAAACCTGAAAACGGATGCCTTGCTTATTTTTTCCTTGCAGGACTTGCCGCACCTGGCGCTGGATAAAGAACTGCGTTTGGGCAGTCCCTCAGGATCCCTTGATTTTCTCACCACAGGCGCCGGTAGTGGTTACTTGTTTTCCTCGCACAGCGCACAGGGAAAGGTGCTGATGACTACCCTTGACGGTACTGGTGACCTTGACAGTATCGATGCCGGTGAATCGTTGTCACATTCGCGTCTGTGGCTTATTTAAGATCTTGATGCGCACGCCTTTGGTATCCAGGATTGAGCGTTTTTCAACATAGGGACAATCAACAGTCACTCATGAATAGACAGAATAGTTTCAGTTACGAAGAACTGCTGGCGTGTGGCCGAGGTGAGCTTTTTGGCCCTGGTAATGCCCAGCTGCCGATGCCTCCGATGCTGATGATTCATCGTATCACCTCGATTACCGAAAACAGTGGACGTTATGGCAAGGGCAGCATTACTGCCGAGTTGGATATATCACCTGATTTGTGGTTTTTCGATTGCCATTTTCCTGGTGATCAGGTGATGCCGGGGTGTCTCGGTCTTGATGCGATGTGGCAGCTGGTCGGTTTTTATCTCGGCTGGATGGGGGGGCCAGGACATGGTCGTGCCCTTGGTTCAGGGGAGGTCAAGTTTACTGGCCAGGTTACCCCCGAGCGTGAGCGTGTAACCTACCGGGTTGACCTCAAGCGCGTTATTATGCGTAAGTTGGTTATGGGTATTGCCGATGCAGTAATGGAGGTTGACGGTCGCGAGATCTATGCAGCAAAAGATCTGCGTGTCGGTTTGTTTACATCTACAGAAAATTTTTGAGTCAGATTATGCGAAGGGTAGTCATTACAGGCACGGGTATCGTATCGAGTATTGGCAATGATTGTCAGCAGGTTCTGGCATCTTTGCAAGCCGGTCGTTCGGGTATCGGTTTTAACGAAAAGTACGCCGAATTAGGGCTGCGTAGCCATGTCTCGGGTGAAATCGATATCGATCCGGCAGAACATATTGACAGAAAGCGCCTGCGTTTTATGAGTGAGGCGGCGGCATATAGCTATATTGCAATGCAGGAAGCTATTCAGCAATCCGGGCTTGATGAAACACAAGTGTCTGATCCGCGTACCGGCATCATTGTCGGCTCAGGCGGGGCCTCGAACAAAAACTTTCTTCAGGCTGTCGAAACATTGCGCTCGCGAGGCGCCAAGCGTGTCGGCCCCTATATGGTGCCGAAGACGATGGGCAGCACGACAACAGCAAATCTGGCGACAGCTTTTGCTATCAAGGGTGTGAATTATTCAATTAGTTCGGCGTGTTCGACCAGTGCCCATTGTATCGGTAATGCCTGTGAGCAGATTCAGATGGGCAAGCAGGATGTTATGTTTGCTGGCGGTGGTGAGGAAGTTGACTGGACCATGACCATGCTCTTCGATGGTATGGCAGCCTTGTCTTCAAAGTACAATGATCGCCCGGAGCAGGCATCTCGTCCTTATGATGCCCGTCGTGATGGCTTTGTCATCTCTGGCGGTGGCGGTATTGTTGTCCTTGAGGCATTGGAGCATGCGCAGGCACGTGGCGCGACTATCCTGGCCGAACTTGTGGGTTATGGTGCCACCTCGGACGGCTATGACATGGTTGCCCCATCGGGTGAGGGCGCCATACGCTGTATGCGTCAGGCATTGGCCGGTGTGGCGGGGGCGATTGATTACGTCAATACACATGGCACCAGTACCCCCGTGGGTGATCTGCGCGAAGTCGAGGCGATGAAGGAAGTCTTTGCCGGCCAATTACCACCTTTTTCATCGACAAAATCGATAACGGGCCATGCACTGGGTGCCGCTGGAGTGAATGAAACCATTTATACGCTCTTGATGATGCAGGAAAATTTCATTGCCGCATCGGCTAATATCGATGAGATTGATGCGGATATTGGTGAAGTACCGATTGTCAGACAACGTCAGGATGGTGTTCAAATTCGCCAGGCCATGTCGAACAGCTTTGGTTTTGGTGGTACGAACTGCAGTCTTGTTTTTTCCCGTTTTGAGGATTGATGTGACGCTGCTGTTGTGATGATAGCTATTTTGATGATGTTCACGGGTGATTGAAACCGCAATCAGTATTCGCGCCGTGTGCAAG
>JALWQD010000251.1 GCA_026994735.1 Gammaproteobacteria bacterium
TTCTTGTGTGCGCGGTCTCGCAGATATCGCGGTTCGTCATGATATACCTGTAGCCTTTGGTGTGCTGACTGTTGATACTATTGAGCAGGCGATCGAGAGAGCCGGTACCAAGGCCGGTAACAAAGGCTCGGAAGCGGCAGATACAGCGCTGGAAATGGTCAGTTTGTTGCAGCGGATAAAAGCGGGTGAGTGAAGCGAAGAAAATTAATCCTCGTGCTCGCAATGGTGCCCGTCGTTTACTTGTGCAGGCGCTTTATCAGTGGCATTTGTCAGGTGAAGATAGCGCTGGTAGTGACCTTTCTTTCCTGCGTGAAAATCCGCCAGGAAAGGTCGATTTAAACTATTTTGATGCCTTGTTTCAAAAGATTGTTGTTGCCCGTGAGCGCATTGATCATTTAATTGAACCCCGTCTGGATCGGCAGCTGGAAGAAGTGGATCCGGTAGAAAAGGCTATTTTGCGTCTGGCGACAGCAGAGTTACTTTTTGAGGCCAGCGTCCCTTACCGGGTGGTCATTAATGAGGCGGTTGAATTGGCGAAGACCTTTGCTGCCGATGATAGTCATAAGTACATTAATGGTGTCGTCGATAAACTGGCGCTGTCGTTGCGCCAGGATGAAGTCAGCAGTCGTTCTCGTTCGCTTTAGCAGTATCGCGTTCAGCATCCGCTGTATCACAATTTAGTCACAGCGATGAAGCTGTCCCCTGTTCGGCAAGAACAGCGTCAATAACGCCACGGATGATCGATGAAAGAATGCGAATTTTCTCTTATTGAACGCTATTTCAGCCAGTCGCAGTCAGACTGTCCTGGTGTTATTGCCGGTATAGGTGATGATGCTGCCATTCTACGATTGCCGGCCGCTCATGACCTGGTTGTTTCCATTGATACACTCAATGTTGGCATCCATTTTTCTGCGCATGATTGCCCACAGGCGATAGGTCACAAGACGCTGGCTGTCAGTCTCAGTGATATGGCCGCGATGGGAGCGCAACCAGCCTGGGCGACTCTGGCCCTTAGTTTGCCAGAATACAATGATGACTGGTTAACTGCTTTCAGCCAGGGATTGTTTGCCTTGGCAAAACAGTATGGTGTTGTGCTTGTCGGTGGGGACACGACACGGGGTTCGTTGTCAGCGACTTTGCAAATCCACGGTATTGTACCAGAAGGGACGGCAATCAGACGTTCCGGTGCCGTTGTTGGTGATGATGTTTATGTTACCGGGACGCTCGGTGATGCGGCACTGGCACTGCGGCTCAGGCAACAGGGGGAGGAATCCCTGGCGCGGACAGCGGGCCTCGCTGAAAGTCTGGATAGACCTCAGCCAAGAGTCGAATTCGGGCAAGGCCTGCGAGGTATGGCAAGTGCCGCGATCGATATTTCAGATGGATTGCTGGCAGACCTTGGACATTTACTGGCAGCCAGTCATGTCGGAGCCGAATTGCACTTGGCAGAATTGCCACTATCTGCTGCTTTTTGCTGTCAGACGATGACCTGGACAGAGTCGCAGCGCTGGTCTTGTGCCCTGGCCGGCGGGGATGACTATGAACTCTGCTTTTCAGCACCACGGCGATACCGCCAGCCGCTTGTCAGTCTGGCTCAGCAGTCAGGGATCTCGCTCTGCCGGATTGGTGCGATCATTACAGGTAACGAATTACTTTGTTTTAATGTCGATGGCAGTCCGTATTGTCATGGCGAACTACGCGGCTATGATCATTTTCGCAATAAATAATGGCTGCTGGCATTCGTTGTCGTCAACATCGTATCTGTTCCCGGTTGCGGCAGGTCAAGATCATCTGTTAACTAACGATAATTGTTATAATGGATCTAATGCTTACTCTGGAAATAATAAATGTCTGCTGATTGTACTGCACAACTAAAAACCCTGCTTGGTGAACGTATTCTTATCCTTGATGGTGCTATGGGGACAATGATACAACGCCATAAATTGGCAGAAGCTGATTATCGAGGACAGCGCTTTGCTAATTGGCATACTGACCTGAAGGGGAACAATGATCTGCTGGCCATTACCCAACCGCAGGTGATTCGTGCTATCCATGAAGAATATTTGGCCGCAGGGGCGGATATTCTTGAAACCAATACCTTCAATGGCACCCGGGTGTCAATGTCAGACTACGACATGGAGGATCTTGCCTATGAGATCAACCTCGAAGCGACACGCCTGGCCAGACAGGCCGCTGATAAATACTCGACAAGTGCCAAACCACGCTTTGTCGCCGGTGTGCTCGGGCCAACCAGCCGCACGCTGTCAATTTCGCCAGATGTCAACGATCCTGGTTTTCGCAACATCAGTTTCGATGAGCTGAGAGAACAGTACTACGAGGCGACAGATGCCTTGGTCGTCGGTGGTGCCGATATTTTGTTGATTGAAACGATTTTTGACACCCTGAATGCCAAGGCCGCTATCTTTGCGGTCAAAAGTTACCTTGACGACAAGGGCATCAACTTGCCGATCATGATTTCCGGTACGATTACCGATGCTTCCGGGCGGACGCTTTCCGGACAAACGACCGAAGCTTTTTATAACAGTTTGAATCATGCCCAGCCATTATCGATTGGTCTTAACTGTGCTCTTGGCCCTGATATGTTGCGCCAGTATGTCGCCGAGATATCCCGGGTTGCGACATGCTATGTCAATGTACATCCCAATGCGGGCTTGCCGAACGAGTTTGGTGAGTATGACTTGCTGCCGGAAGAAATGGGCCAGCAAGTTGCAGAATGGGCCAGCAGTGGTTTTATCAATATCGTTGGTGGTTGTTGTGGCTCTTCGCCGGCACATATTGCCGCGATTGCCGAGGCAGTGAAAGAGATCGCGCCGCGGGCGCTACCGGATATCGATGTTGCGTGCCGTTTATCGGGGCTTGAACCCCTGAATATTGGCAAGGAAAGTCTTTTCGTCAACGTTGGTGAGCGGGCAAATGTGACAGGCTCGGCAAAGTTCAAGCGACTGATTCTCAACGAAGAATATGAGGAGGCACTCGACGTTTGCCGTGCTCAGGTTGAGGATGGGGCACAGATTGTTGATGTCAATATGGATGAGGGCATGCTGGATGGCAAGGCGGCGATGGTTCGCTTTCTCAATCTGGTTGCTTCTGAACCCGACATCTCCAAAGTTCCATTGATGATTGATTCCTCGAAATGGGAAATTATTGAGGCAGGTCTGAAGTGTTCGCAAGGGAAACCTGTCGTGAACTCGATTTCGATGAAGGAGGGCGAGGATAAATTTCGCCAACAGGCGCGACTTTGTCGCCTCTATGGGGCAGCAATTATTGTCATGGCTTTCGATGAAGATGGTCAGGCAGACACTCGTCTTCGGAAGGTCGAAATTTGCGCGCGTGCATACCGGATTCTTGTTGATGAACTAAATTTCCCGGCGGAAGATATTATCTTTGATCCGAATATTTTTGCTATCGCCACAGGCATTGATGAGCATAATAATTATGGTGTCGACTTTATCGACGCGACACGTGAGATTAAGCAAGCTTTACCGCATGCGCTGATTTCAGGCGGTGTTTCCAATGTGTCATTTTCCTTTCGCGGTAATAACCCCGTACGTGAGGCGATTCATGCCGTCTTTCTTTATCATGCCATCAAGGCTGGCATGGATATGGGGATTGTTAATGCCGCACAGCTGGCTGTTTACGATGATTTACCTGCCGATTTGCGTATTGCCGTTGAGGATGTCGTTCTCAATCGTGACCCGGAGGCGGGTGAACGGTTGGTCGATATTGCCGAGCGCTTTATGGGCGACGGTCAGGCGAAACAGAATCGTCAAGAAGATCTGGAATGGCGCAGTTGGCCAGTAGCCAAACGCCTTGAGCATGCGCTGGTGAAGGGGATTACAGAGTATATTGAGGCAGATACCGAAGAGGCCAGGCAGGGTTTCGAGCGTCCGTTGCATGTCATCGAAGGCCCGTTGATGGATGGCATGAATGTCGTTGGTGATCTCTTTGGCGCGGGCAAGATGTTTTTGCCTCAAGTGGTCAAATCAGCGCGTGTGATGAAAAGGTCAGTGGCCTATCTGGAGCCGTTTCTGGAAGCAGATAAGGCCGCTGCAGCCGATGCTTCGAATGGCAAAATTCTCATGGCTACAGTGAAAGGGGATGTCCATGATATTGGTAAAAATATCGTCGCGGTGGTTTTGCAATGTAATAATTATGAAGTGATTGATCTCGGTGTCATGGTTGCTGCAGAAACGATATTACAACGGGCGGTCGATGAAAAGGTTGATATTATAGGTCTTTCCGGACTGATTACACCATCGCTTGATGAGATGGTCCATGTTGCCAGCGAAATGACTCGCCAGGGTTTGACACTGCCCTTATTGATCGGTGGCGCAACGACCTCAAAGGCCCATACAGCTGTCAAGATCGAGCCACAATATCAATATGGTGCCGTTTACGTCGAAGATGCCTCACGAGCGGTAG
>JALWQD010000252.1 GCA_026994735.1 Gammaproteobacteria bacterium
CCAGACATTGTTTTTGAGCCACCGTGGAGAGAAAATGACACGTTAGGCTTTTTGGTTTGCCTGCGGCAGTATGCTCAAGAAGCAGGCATTCGGATGTCGTTATCAGCGTATACGCTACGACATGCCGTGGCTTGACCATGGTGCTGATTTACCTGTTATTCAACTGTTATTGGGCCATAGTGATGCGTCAACGATGCAGCTCTGCACCTATATCGCCCGTGGCAGGTTACAGGCGCTGCATGTCCGTCAGCAGTCGCGCGGATGATAACCAAGTATTTAACTGGGGATTTATTTTATATCGTCATTGCCTTAAAATTACCCGACGAGGGTTTTGCGGTCCGCTGAGGACATTATTAACGAGATTTGGAGAAAAGATAATGGATATTATGGAAACGATACGACAGCAGGTCGAGGGCAATTCCGTATTGTTGTATATGAAAGGAACAGCACAGTTTCCGATGTGCGGCTTTTCTGCCCAGACGGTACAGGCTCTGAAGGCCACAAATGCGACGTTTGAGACCGTGAATGTGCTTGAGAACCCGGATATTCGTGAGCATCTGCCTCGCTATGCAGACTGGCCGACCTTTCCCCAGCTTTATATCGATGGTGAACTTGTCGGTGGTTGCGATATCGTTATGGAGCTCTACCATTCGGGTGAATTGCAGCAGCTTATTGATGCTTCAGGGAAGTCTGACTAAACGATTTTTGTGGCAGCTGTGCCGACTCTGGAGGGGGCAGTCGGTACAGCATTAGACCGGGCTTGGGGGGATGCCGATCTTGTCATCCCAACGGTTGACGATAGTACAGAAAAGTTGGGCTGTTCGTTCAGCATCATAGAGTGCTGAGTGAGCTTGGCTGTCATCCCATTCAATATCCGCTGCACGAACGGCGCGAGCAAGGACTGTCTGGCCATAGGCAAGGCCTGCGAGGCTGGCCGTATCAAATGTACTAAAGGGGTGAAAAGGGTTGCGTTTGATGCTTTGCCGTGCTGTTGCTGCATTGACAAAGGCAAGATCAAAAGCAGGATTATGGCCGACAAGGACGGCGCGCTGGCAGTGGCTGTCGGCGACGGCCTTTCTGACCAGCCGAAAGATGGTTCGCATGGCTTCTTCTTCCGAAACTGCCAGCCGTAGTGGATGGTAGGGGTCAATGCCGGTGAAGGCGAGAGCGCTTTCTTCCAGGTTGGCACCTTCAAAGGGGATGACATGGCAGTTCTTGCTGTCGGCGATTGATAATCGGCCACTTTCATCATCCATTTCGATGATGATGGCGGCGATTTCCAGCAAGGCATCTGTCTGGGCATTGAAGCCCGCTGTTTCAACATCGATAACGACAGGCAGAAAACCACGGAAGCGCCTGGCAAAGCGAGATTTTGTAGTCCTTTTTTCGTTCAAGTTATACCGACGCCTCCTGAATTTTCCAGCTAACTTTCTGACCCGCCCGAAAGGGGATCAAGTCGTTGTGACTATATTCATAGCAATCCGGAACAGACCAGGGACTGGCTGTCAGCGTGATGCTGTCGGTATTGTGCGGCAGGCCATAGAAATCAGCGCCAAAATGGCTGCAAAACCCTTCCAGGCGATCCAGCGTCTCTGCTTCGCTGAAGATTTCGGCACAGAGCTCAATGCCAGCATGGGCTGTGTAAATGCCTGCGCAGCCGCAAGCACTTTCCTTGCCTTGACGTGGATGAGGGGCACTATCGCTGCCATAGAAAAAGCGCGGGTTGGCGGCACAAGCGGCGTTGACAAGAGCACAGCGGTCAGCTTCACGCTTTAATAATGGCAAGCAATAGTTATGCGGACATATCCCCCCGCGGAAGAGGTCATTGCGGTTAAGAAGTAAATGATGGGCTGTAATCGTTGCCGCGACACCACGACGGGCGCTGCTGATGAAATCTACGGCGGTAGCCGTAGTGATATGTTCGAGCACCACTCTTAGTTGTGGGAATGTGTCAACAATGGCTCTCAAGTGGTCATCAATGAATCGTTTTTCACGATCAAAGATATCCACGGAAGGGTCGGTGACTTCGCCATGAATGCTCAGCACCAGGCCAACTTCTTCCATGATGGCAAAGAGCGGGTAGAGACGCTGAATGTCTTTGACACCCGACTGAGAGTGCGTTGTTGCTCCTGCCGGGTAAAGCTTTGCGGCAATGATTTTGTCGCTGTCGGCACTCTGGCGAATCTCATCAGGGCTGCTCTGATCCGTTAGGTAGAGGGCCATGAGAGGGGTGAAGGGACTTGCTGCCGGGCAGTTGTCAAGGATGCGTTGACGGTAGGCCAGTGCAGCTTCTGCCGTTGTTACGGGAGGCTGCAGGTTGGGCATGATCAATGCCCGGCCAAGGTAATGACTGGCATGTGTGGCGGTGGTTCTCAGTGCGTCATCATCACGGAGATGGATATGCCAGTCGTCAGGGCGTGTTATTTGTAACGTTTCCACTTATTCGTCGTCAGGCAGTTCAGCACTCTGTCCCAGCAGTCGTTGCATGGCTGGGACTGCGAAGAGGCGGAAGCCACGCAGCGCTTCAGGCGGGTGCCCGGCGACACAAATGATCGGCTTATCACCGGCCTTTCCCATGATCAGTGGCCGCCCGGAACGCATCGGCACACCGTCGATGATCAATTCACCGATGGACTTGACGAGATCGGCGATGAAATCACGGCCGCCGACTGCGGTACCGCCGGAAATAAGTAGCATATCGGATTGTTCCAAAGCTTTCTTAGCGGCACTGATGAAGGCATCAAAGTCATCATTCATAATGCCGCCGAAGTCGCTGCTGCCGCCTGCTTGAGTGACTGCGGCTGCTAGCATGAGTGAATTGCTGTCACGAATCTGTCCCGGGGCTACAGCGGCAGTGTAGGGGATGACTTCATCGCCGGATGAAAAGATGGTGACGCGTGGATGGCGGGATACCTTGACGCTACTGATGCCGAGGCTGGCGATGGTATTGATATCGAGAGCTCCAAGCAAGCTGCCGGCAGCGATGACAATACTGCCATGGCGATGATCGCAGCCCTGGTCCTCGATAAAGAAGCGCGGAGGGAAGGGGCGTTTAATGGTGAATGTGTCGTCCTTTTCTTCCGCTTCCCATTGTCGCACTGCGGTCAGCTCGCCATCACCAACGATACTACCAGTGACAATGCGAAGGGCTTCAAAAGCGGCGATTTCGGGGCATTTATCATCGCCGGGCAGAATGCTGCCGACAATGTTAAAAGCAACAGGCTTGTCATCACTGGCGGCGCGGGTATCTTCGGCCCTGACGAGGAAGCCTTCGACAATGGCGCGATGATAAGGGGGAGCATCTTCCGGAGCGATGATGTCTTCGCTCAAGGTATGGCCAAGTGCTTGTTGCAAAGGGCAATCCTCTCCCTTCAGGGCGCGAAAGGGGATGGCTTCGGCGAAGGCCTGCTGGGCTGATTGCAAGGGCGAAACGTCAGTCATGATTGTGATACCTTGGATGGGTTGATAGGGGCAGTGATTCAGCCTAGCAGGGTACGGATTGGTTTTCTCTCTGTCAAAGTTGTCTGCCGTTGTATGCCTGTCTGTGTCACTGCACTAGAGCCTTCAGTTGACGTTTAATCTTTGTCTCTCTGACGGGGTTTCCGAAGGGATGGATTCTGCTTGGCTCAGGCATCGCATTAATGCTTGTCTGCGTTGCCATCGTCTTTGATATGCCATTGCCCGAAGTTCAGTTGTACATGGGCGGGAGAGCCGGCATTGCCAGGCTTTTTATGCTCATTTGAGTTTGTGCAACAGGTTCTCTGGTTGCTCAATGGGTTTTCTGCGACTGATGCCCTTTATTTTGTGTATGTCGAGAACCAGGTGGCTGCCATCGGTATCGGTTTGTTCTATTTTAACGGGCAGAAAATGATAGGCAGAGGCGCACCAAATCGTCGTTTTACGCTTGTCATGCAGACGTACCAGACGGAGGGTATCAAGCCTGCCCAAAGGCGTTTTGATGGTTTCTTTGCCACTGACTTCAAAATCATAGTGTTTTAGCAGACCACCATCAGCGACGCGGTAGTTTGGAGCGGTCTCTTTTTTTGCCAGGTCAATCATTAGTGTCAACTGGTAGAGCAGTTTGTCTTGGGCGTCTTCTGGGATATTCATTTGCCAAGGGTCATTATTGATCGAATGGCTGGCGAGTTGCCGTTCCCAGTCAAAGCGAATCTCGACATGGCGCCTTTTTTTGCGGCCACGATGGATATAGCGGTAGAGGTCAGGGCGGGGGCGTCCCTGTTGGAAATGGAAATCGCTGCTTTCCTCTATTTTATCAGGGAATAGCCAGGCAACCAGTCCACGAGTTTGCGATTGGGAGCTGAAACGCATGCCTCCGTCAGGTATTGCAGCCAGGCGGCGGGTCATTTCACCAAGGAAAATGCCGTTGCGACGAAATTCGTACTTGGCTGTAAAAGGGCTGAGCCCGGAA
>JALWQD010000253.1 GCA_026994735.1 Gammaproteobacteria bacterium
CTTTGGGGCTGCCTTTACGCTGCATTATGATGAGCATGTGCGTGTCGATATTGTCTATCAATCTCATTGGCTAGGCGCGCGTGGCCGCGCCTGGGTCAATATCTTTGGTGTCCTGTTTCTATTGATTCCCTTTTGTTTGCTGGTTATTACAACCAGTCTGCCCTTTGTCATCAATTCGGTTCATTTTATGGAAGCATCCCCTGACCCTGGTGGCTTGCCGTACCGCTTTTTGCTGAAGGCTGCCATTCCCGCTGGCTTTATGCTGTTGTTATTGCAAGGGCTGGCAATGCTTATCCGTAATGTCGAATGTCTCAGTGGTCGTCATAAATCTGCGCCGACGGACGTCAGATGATGATGGAAAGCTGGGCCTTGGCGATGCTTGCGGTGGCGATCATTGTGCTGATGATCGGTTTTCCGGTTGCCCTGAGTCTGGGAGCAGTGGCAATGCTTTTTGGCGGGATTTTCCTCGGTCTTGATTTTTTCGAATTATTGCCCCTGCGAATTTGGGGCATCATGACCAATTTTACCTTGCTGGCAGTGCCCCTGTTTATCTTCATGGGGATTATACTGGAAAAATCGGGACTGGCTGAGGATCTGCTGGAAACGATGGCGCGTTTGTTTGGGCGTGTCCGTGGTGGTTTGGCTGTCTCGATTGTTTTCGTCGGTGCTTTATTGGCGGCGACAACAGGTGTTGTTGGCGCCACGGTGGTGACAATGGGCGTGATTGCCTTGCCGGCTATGCTGAAGCATCGCTACAACCCGGATCTGGCTTGTGGCACGATTGCTGCCTCTGGCACTTTGGGACAAATTATTCCCCCAAGTATTGTTTTGATATTGCTGGGCGATATTATTGGTGTCCCGGTCGGTCGCCTGTTTGTCGCCGCTGTTGTCCCTGGTTTATTGCTGATTGCCTTGTTTATCCTTTTCATCCTTATGGTTGCCTGGTGGCGACCGGCGCTGGCACCTGCGATCGCTCATGACAAGGAGGATGGCCAGGCCTTATGGGCAACGGTGCTGAAAAGTCTGTTGCCGCCACTGCTTTTGATGATTGCTGTCCTTGGTTCAATCTTTGCCGGCATCGCCTCGCCAACAGAATCAGCCGCTGTCGGTGCTCTCGGGGCAATGTTGCTGGCGGCAGTGCATGGGCGCTTGACGCGCGCACATTTGCGTGAGGCCTCAAGTCATACCGCCCGCCTGACAAGCATGGTTTTCCTTATTTTGATTGGTGCGACGGCCTTTGGTCTGGTCTTTCGCGGCATGGGGGGGGATATGCTTGTCGAGGATATGATGACCCGCTTGCCTGGAGGGGAGTGGGGCTTCCTGGCTATCAGCATGACGGTTATCTTCGTGCTGGGTTTTTTCCTTGATTTTCTTGAAATCAGTTTTATCGTTGTACCGATCCTGGCACCAATTGCGGACCTGATGGGGATAGATCTGCTCTGGTTCGCGATCTTGATTGCTATGAACTTGCAGACTTCGTTTTTGACGCCGCCTTTTGGCTTTTCGCTCTTTTATCTGAAAGCCGTGGCGCCATCGTCAGTGCGTATGGGGCAAATCTATCGTGGCATTATCCCATTTGTCGTCTTGCAGGCGTTGACTTTGACGGCGCTTATCATCTGGCCGGAGATTGTTACCGCATTACCGGACTGGGTTGATTCACTGCAAGTTTATTGACATGCCTTGTGACCATCTTTGGCGCTTCTCGTGTTGACATTAATCTTTGCCGACTTGGTCACAGAGATATTGTCCGGTAGTTGACTCGCTGGCAATGAAGTCGTATACCTTGATGGACAGGATGTCTGCGGAGATATGCCGATAGCAGGTATAAGGGCCGGATTGTAATCCCGGCAGGATTGTGACGACCCTGTTATCGCTATGTGCCGTAATTCATGACGTCGATGGTGAAAACTTAAATCACCAGGGCGTGAGGAGGTAGAGTGGCTGTCTTTGGCTGGATTGCATTCCTCGGACTCGTATGGGGCATGGCATATTATCGTCAGCCGCTACGGCGGTTTATGCTCGGCTATGCCATCCTGTTGTTTGTCTGGACAGCGTTTTTGCCTGTTTCCATGACCACTCTAGTTATTCTGTCACTGCTCTTTGTCATCCTGATTCCCTTTGCGTGCAAATCATTACGCCGGCGTTATTTGAGCCGTCATTTGCTGGCACTCTTTCGTCGTATCATGCCGGCAATGTCAGTGACCGAGCGCGAAGCTCTGGAGGCGGGTTCCGTTTGGTGGGAAGGTGAATTCTTTAAGGGCTGTCCTGATTGGCATCGATTGGCCGCCATGCCAAAACCCGCCCTCAGCCCTGAAGAACAGGCTTTTCTTGATGGCCCTGTCGAAGTGTTATGTGCCATGCTCGATGACTGGCAGATTACCGAGGAGCTGCACGATTTACCGGCTGAAGCCTGGACGTTTATTCGTCAGCAGGGTTTCTTTGGCATGATTATTCCCAAGAGTTATGGTGGCCTGGAGTTTTCTGCGCTGGGACATTCAAGTGTTGTGCAAAAGGTCGCCAGTCGCAGTATCACTGCGGCAGTGACGGTGATGGTGCCGAATTCATTGGGGCCGGCGGAATTACTTCTGCACTACGGTACCGATGAGCAAAAGGAATATTATCTGCCCCGTTTGGCCTCTGGAGAAGAAATTCCCTGTTTTGCCCTCACAGGCCCCGAGGCCGGTAGTGATGCCAGTGCAATGCCCGATCTCGGTATCGTCTGTCGAGGTCGTTTTGACGGGCGTGAGGTCATCGGTATTCGTCTGAATTGGGAGAAGCGCTACATTACCTTGGGGCCGGTGGCGACGGTACTGGGCCTGGCTTTCCGTCTACAGGATCCCGAGCATTTAATTGGTCAGCAGGAAGACATCGGTATTACCGTAGCGTTGATCCCTACGGATACTGATGGCGTCCACATCGGGCGTCGTCATTTCCCCTTGAACATGGTCTTTCAGAATGGCCCCAATTGGGGCGAAAATGTTTTTATACCCTTTGACTGGATTATTGGTGGCCAGGAGAGGGTGGGCCAGGGCTGGCGCATGCTGATGGAAAGCCTGGCTGCGGGACGTTCGATTTCACTGCCGGCATTGAGTGCCGGTGCCGGCAAACTGGCGAGTCGTGCAACAGGAGCTTATGCCGCTCTGCGGCGTCAGTTTCATTTGCCGATTGCCCGCTTTGAAGGGGTCGAAGAGGTGCTGGCGCGAATTGCCGGTGAAACGTATCTGATGGAAGCTGCCAGGCGCATGACCTGTCTTGCGGTCGATCAGGGTGAGAAGCCCGCCGTGGCCTCGGCGATTGTCAAGTATCAGCTGACTGAACGGATGCGGCGGGTGATTAATGATGCCATGGATATTCAGGGTGGCTCGGCTATTTGTCTCGGCCGCCAGAACATCATTGGTCGTGTTTACCAGTCCATTCCGATCAGCATTACGGTTGAAGGTGCCAATATCCTGACACGGACGCTGATTACCTTCGGTCAGGGAGCGGTACGCTGTCACCCCTTTGTCCTTGCCGAGATGAAGGCCGTGCGTGACAAGGATCATGACAAGGCCCTGGTGGATTTTGATCAGGCGATCTGGGGACATGTGGGGCTGGTTATTGCCAATGTTGCCCGCGCTTTCTGGTTAGGGCTGACAGGTGGCCATGGTCAACGGCTTCCAGTCGCTGTTGGGCAACAGGGTACGCGCCGTTATTACCAGCAGTTGACACGTATGAGTGTTGCCTTTTCCCTGCTTGCCGATACGGCCATGTTGACATTGGGAGCGCAGCTAAAGCGACGGGAAAAAATATCCGGTCGCCTGGCCGATATTCTCGCTAACCTGTACCTGGCTTCGGCAGCACTGAAGCGTTTTTCCGATGAGGGGCAGGAAGCCGTTGACCGTCCTTTATTGCAATGGACCCAGGAGCGCGCCCTCGTTGATATTCAGGAAGCTATTTTTGGCCTGCTCGATAATTTACCGAATACCCTGCTGGCAACCATCGTTCGTCGCCTGATCTTTCCCTACGGACGTGTTTATCGCCAACCCAGTGATGAACTGCAAGCGGCGATGGTGGCTATCCTCCTGCAGCCAACCGCAGCCCGTCAACGCCTGACGGAAGGTATCTATATCAGTGACGATAGTGAGCAGGATGCCTTGGCACGCATTGATAAGGCACTGGTCTTGACGGCTGAGCTCGCTGATGTTGAAAAAAGTTTGCAAGAAGCCCATCGGCAGGGGCTTTTGCAGGCCTCTGCAGGCTCTGAACAAGTGACTGAGGCACTTGCCGCAGGTTTTCTGAGCGAGCAACAGGCAGAGGCTTTGCATCTGGCTGCTGCATTGCGCCGACAGGTGATTGAGGTTGATCATTTTCCCCATGAATATTGGCAGGAGAAATAACGTATGGCTAAGCGCGGCACACAG
>JALWQD010000254.1:0-10081 GCA_026994735.1 Gammaproteobacteria bacterium
GGTAGACCCGCTGGATACCGATGCCATGGTGACGGCCTTGCTCGCTGCGCTCAGTAATAAAGCGCGCTGGCAACGTTGGTCAAAAGCGGGGCTGACGGGTGTTCAAAAGCATTTTTCCTGGCCAGGGCATGTCAATAATTACCTGCGTGAAATTACCCGCTTGTTACCAAAGCGTAGCCGTCGGCGGCCAAAACGGGGTTTGCGCAACAGCCGTGGTCGCCTGGCCACCGCTGACCGGATCCTCGTCTGTGATTTGAATAATACCCTGCTTGGCGATGAGGCGGCATTACTGCGTTTGATTCGTTTGTTGAACGAGGCGGGTGAGCGGGTTGCCTTTGGTGTTGTTACGGGCAAACGTATTGCCTGCGCGCTATCACAACTTGAGCGTAAACGTGTGCCGATGCCGAGTTTTCTGATTACGGCCACCGGGACAGAGATTCACTATGGCTCACAACTGGTCGCTGATGATGGCTGGGCGCGAACGATTGATTATCGCTGGGAACTGGAAAAGGTTCGGCAGGTCATTGCCGGCGTGGCCGCTATTCAGCCGCAAGCAAGCGATGAGCAAACGCCCTACAAGCTGAGTTATTTCTATGATGGTCAGGCAATCCAAACAGTTATTACCGGGTTGCGAAAGACTCTCAGGCAAAATGATTTGCAGGCGACAGTCGTCAGCGCCCATGGCAAATATCTTGATATTTTACCGGTGCGGGCCTCAAAAGGTGCGGCGTTACGCTATCTGGCCGATAAATGGGGTGTTCCGGTTGAGCATATCCTGGCTTGTGGTGATTCCGGTAATGATGACGAAATGCTGTCAGGGGAAACCCTTGGTGTGGTCGTTGGCAATCATGAGGCTGAGATTGATTATCTGCGCGGGCGCGAACGGATATATTTTGCTGAGGGTGCTTATGCCGCAGGTATCCTCGAAGGTATCGATCATTATGATTTTTTTGGCAGTCCCAGTGACCCTGAAGAGGAGGATGAGGCGTGATCAAGGCCCTGGAAGAGCATCTGGAATCTTGCCGTGACGCCTGTTTTCGGCTTTTGCACGGCTTTCATGCCGTTGACCGTCCTTTCTTGTTACGCTCCGATATTCTCGATATTTACCAATCCTTCATGGCGGCGGATCAGGGGCCTTCTCTGGATGATGGTCCTTTGGCGGAAATATTTCAGTCTGCCCAGGAGGCGGCAATCGATGCGCCTTGGCTTTACCTCGCCGTACGGCCACATATTGCACGTATGAAACTGCTGCGCATACATATGGAATCACTGGCGATTGAAGAGCTTGATGCCAGTGAATACCTGGCGTGCAAAGAACGGCTGGTGACGGGGGCAAGAGAGGAAGGGCGGATGCTGGAGTTTGATATTGACCCTTTTAGCCGTGAATTCCCCAAATTACGTGAGGCGCCATCAATAGGGCGCGGTGTTGAGTTTCTGAATCGTCGTTTGTCGAGTCAGCTTTTCCAGGAAAGTGGCGAGGGTCTGCAGCAATTACTGGAATTTCTCCGCGTCCATCATTGTCGAGGCCAGCAGTTGATGCTCAATGACCGTGTTGATTCGGTTGCGGCCCTGCGTCAGTGTTTGCGCAAGGCCGTACGTTATCTGGCGACTCAAGAAGAGTCGGATAGCTGGGATAGTGTTGGCCGGCACCTGGAAGGATTGGGGTTGGAACCAGGTTGGGGGCGTAACGTTGGCCGTATGCAGGAAATGCTTGCTTTGCTGCGCGATATCCTTGAGGCGCCGTCACCAACGAATCTGGAATCTTTTCTCAGTCGTGTGCCGATGATTTTTAATCTGGCCATTATTTCTCCGCATGGATACTTTGCCCAGGACAATGTTCTCGGCTTGCCGGATACCGGCGGACAGGTTGTCTATATCCTTGATCAGGTTCATGCGCTGGAAGAAGAAATGCGGCGAGGCATTAATGAACAAGGCCTCGATATTGAGCCGCAAATCCTTGTTGTTACCCGACTGATCCCTGAATCCGGTGAGACGACATGCCATCAGCGCCTTGAACATATTACAGGCACTGAAAATGCCTCGATCCTGCGGGTGCCTTTTCGTAATCCGAGCGGCGAGATTGTTCCTCACTGGATTTCTCGTTTTGAGGTTTGGCCTTATTTGGAAGGGTTTGCTGCGGAGGTCGAGCATGAAGTCAAGGCCGCTCTTTCTGGTCGGCCTGACCTGATTATTGGCAACTATTCTGATGGCAATCTTGTTGCTACGCTGCTGGCACAAAGCCTGCAGGTTACCCAGTGTACAATTGCCCACGCATTAGAAAAATCTAAATATGTCATGTCAGATCTGTATTGGCAGGATAATGAATCTCAATACCACTTTTCCTGTCAATTTACGGCCGATCTGATCGCCATGAATTCGACAGATTTCATTATTTCAAGCACCTACCAGGAAATTGCCGGAAATGCCGACAGCCTCGGGCAGTATGAAAGTTATAGTTGCTTTACGTTGCCAGGATTGTACCGGGTGGTAAATGGTATTGATATGTATGACCCCAAGTTCAACATTGTTTCTCCGGGTGCTGATGCCCGTGTTTATTTCCCTTATTTTGCCGAAGAGCGGCGACTGACATCGTTTCATAATGATATTAACGAATTGATTTTTGGTCAGAAGGAAGAAAAGGACCGACGTGGTTATCTTGTTGATCAGGAGAAGCCACTGATATTCAGTATGGCGCGGCTCGATCATATCAAGAATATCACCGGCCTTGTCGAATGGTATGGGCAATCTGAAGAATTGCGCCAACAGGCCAATCTGTTAATCATTGCCGGGCATGTTGATAGCGCGCTCTCGGGGGATCGTGAGGAACAGGATCAGATAGCCCGCATGCATGAGTTGATGGATCAGTATCAACTTGACGGTCAGGTACGCTGGCTCGGTATTCATCTGGAAAAAACAATGGCTGGTGAGCTGTATCGCTGTATTGCCGATCGCCAGGGTGTTTTTGTGCAACCCGCATTGTTTGAAGCATTTGGTTTGACTGTCATCGAGTCCATGAGCACGGGGCTGCCGACCTTTGCCACGCGTTATGGCGGTCCTTTAGAGATCATTGAACATGGTTTGTCCGGGTTTCATATTGACCCCAATCATGGCCATGAAGTGGCGGCAATGATTACACGTTTTTTTGTTCAATGTCGTCAGGAAGTTGATTATTGGCAGGCGGTTTCCGCGGCGTCATTGCGCCGTGTCGAAAGCCACTACACTTGGGAAATCTATGCCCGGCGGATGATGATGCTGTCACGTGTTTACGGTTTTTGGAAATTTGTTACCAATCTTGAGCGTGCCGAAACCCGGCGTTATCTGGAAATGTTTTATGCCCTGCAGTTTCGCCCTTTAGCCAGGGATATCAAGCATTGACTGAGCTTGCCTGGCTGCCATGATGAGCGGCGAAGATGCGATCACATTGGGAATTTTTACCAGTCGCCTGAATGCGATTTGTGAAGATATGGGCAGCCTGCTGTGTCGTGCTGCCTTGTCCTCGAACATCAAGGATAGGCAGGATTATTCCTGTGCAATTTTTGATACTGAAGGGGCATTGAGTGCCCAGGCGGCACACATTCCGGTTCACCTTGGCAGTATGGCCTATGCCTTAGCTGCCATTGTTGCTGCTCAGGACTGGCAGCGGGGAGAGATGGTTATTCTCAATGACCCTTTTCTCGGTGGCACACATTTGCCCGATGTTACATTGATCGCGCCAGTCTTCTACCAGGAAAGACTGCAGGGTTTTGTTGCTAACAGAGCGCATCATGCCGCTATTGGTGCTGTAACGCCGGGATCAATGCCGTTATCGACAATGCTCTCCGAGGAAGGGGTTATCATCCCTCCGACAGCTATTGGCCAGGCTGGTAGTCTTCAGCCGCAAGACCTGGTGAGCATTCTGGGTGACGCCTGGAGTGAAGAATTAGCTGCTGATTTAATGGCCCAAGCGAGTGCAAACCGTAAGGGAATAGAGCAATTGCTAGCTCTGATAGAAACACAGGGTGAGCAGACGTATCATGACCAACTGACTGCCTTGAATAACTATGCTGAGCGCCTTGCACGCAAGGCACTGATGCTTTTGCCCGCTGGCCGGTATACTTTTTCTGACCGGATGGATGATGACGGTCAAGGTCAGGAAGATATTGTTATCACGGTCTCTTTGGCTATTGACAAGGGGCAGGTGCATGCTGATTTTGGTGGCAGTAGCCCGCAGGTGCGGGGTAATATCAACTGTCCTTTGCCTGTTACGGCCGCGGCCTTGTTCTATGTCTTTCGCTGCTTGATGCCAGAGCAATTACCTGCCTGTGCCGGGAGCCTACGGCCTTTGACGCTGACGGCTCCTGAAGGGTCACTGGTCAATGCCCGCCAGCCGGCCGCCGTTACGGCAGGGAATGTTGAAACGAGCTCACGTATTGTTGATGTTTTATTAGGCGCCTTGGCCGAGAAAATTCCGGAAATCATTCCTGCTGCAAGCCAGGGGACGATGAATAACATCGCTATGGGGGGTGTCGACTTGAGTGGTCATCAATGGGATTACTACGAGACTCTGGCCGGGGGCATGGGGGCTCATGCGCAAGGCGATGGATTGTCTGCGGTGCATAGTCACATGACCAATACCCGTAATACACCAATCGAAGTACTGGAGATGAACTTTCCCTTGCGCTGTCGTCGTTATGCTCTGCGTACGGATTCAGGTGGACAGGGGCAATTTCGAGGTGGCGATGGTCTGCTGCGCGAATATGAAATACTTGCCGATACAACGGTTACGATGCTTAGTGAACGACGTCGCTATCAGCCTTGGGGGTTAGCGGGTGGCGATTGCGGCCAGCCAGGACGGAACCGTATTAATGGCCGGACAGTGGCCGGGAAATTTTCACGCTGTTGTCATGCCGGGGATATGCTTACCATTGAAACACCTGGTGGCGGTGGCTGGGGCAAGGCCACATAGGACAGAGAAGTCTGGCTCGGGGAAATCGATTCAGTTGTTTTGATGCAATCGTTCATTGGCCAGTTTTTCGATGGTTTTGTCGAGTATATTCATGAGCGGGAAAACATGCTGAAAGAGCCCTTTTTCGCCGTCTCGGGCCGCCTCCTCGAGGGCTGATGCGGAAGCAAGTATCTCCGTCAGGCCAAAGTAGCCGGCGAGCCCGTTGATTTGATGGCTGTGTTCGATAATAGCCTGATAATCATTATCGTTAGCGGCTAATTGTAATTGTTGGCGTTTTGCTGTTAATTCCTTGATCACTTGAGGGAATAGCTCGCGCTGGCCGATATCACTTATCTGATCCTGTCGTTCCTCCGTTAAGCGGATACGATGCTGGCCAGGGTTGCCTTGGCCAGGCCAGCATGCGGCAACATTGTCATGATTGAGAACGGCGAGGATACAGTTCCAGAGGTCATCTTCATCAATAGGTTTGAACAGACAGCCATTGATGCCACTCGCTTGCAGGAACTGCCTGCGCCCACGATAAATATCGGCGGTGAGTGTGATGATGGGGGTTTGTGAAATCGGGCCATTCATTGCACGAATTTGACGGGCCAGTTCAATACCATCGAGTTCAGGCAAATGGATATCCAGTAATAACAGATCAAAGGGCTCTGCACAGAGGGTATTGAGTGCATGGTGACCATTGATGGCAGTGATAACCTGGCAGCCACGTGCCTCAAGCAGTGTACATGCCAGGCGCTTATTGAGCTCATTGTCTTCAGCCAGAAGGATGCGCAAGCCTTGCAGACGCGCATCTGAAAGTACCGGTGGATTATTATCCGTCGCCGATTGTTCATTGTTTTCTTTCTGAGCACTTAAAAGCCCTGCCAGTGATCTCTTTGTGACGGGACGTGTCAGTGTCATCAGGTGCTCATCCTGGCGCGCTGCCGGGCTGATTTGCGCTTTTATATCATCAATGATGAGCAGTATGTTGCCTTGATAGTGCTGGCGACATTCTTTGAGGTTTTCATCAATAAAGTCGAAGTCACGGTAACGCGATTGCATACTGACAATGAGCAGTTCTATAGGCCGTTTTCTCTGACAGGCTTGTTCGAGCATGTCGATGATGTCAGTGCGTCTGCGAGCCAGAAAGACATCGGCGCCCCAAAGTAATAGGTGGTTACGTAATGCTCGTCTTTCGATAGGATTGCGGTCGAAGATCAAGCAAGGCATGCCCTCAATATCCGCTTGCAGGGATGCTTCAATCCGGGAGGGCAGTTCTGTCAGTGCATGACAAGGCAGTTGAATGCTGAATGAAGTGCCTTTTCCCGGTTTGCTATCAACACGGATTGTCCCAGCCATAAGTTCGACGAGTCGGGAGACAATGGCCAGACCAAGGCCTGTGCCACCATAGCGTCGAGTAATGGAGTCATCACCCTGACTAAATTGCTCGAAAATCTGTTCCATGGCTACAGTGTCCATGCCGATGCCGGTATCAATAACAACGAGAGATAGTTGTTCGTGATGTTCGTCCATGCGTAACTGCAGGGCTACATTACCCTCCGGTTGTGTGAATTTGAGAGCGTTACTGAGTAAGTTTGTCAATATTTGATTGAAGCGGCTGGGGTCACCGCAGATGAACTGTGGTACATCGGAATGGATCAGCAGGGCCAGGTCGATATGTTTTTCATTGGCCAGCGGCATCATCATGGCAATGGTGTTTTCGCAACATTCATGAAGATTGAAAGGGACTTCTTCGAGTGTGACCTTGCCGGCATCGAGTCGAGAAAAGTTAAGGATGTCATCAATGATCGAAAGTAGTTGCTGCGATGCCTGACGGACAATATAAGCATATTCACGTTGTTGCAGGTCAAGCGGTGTCTTTTCTATCAATTGGGTGTAACCGATAATTGCATTCAGGGGGGTGCGGATTTCGTGACTCATGTTGAAGAGAAAAGCCGACTTTTCATTGCCACTATGTAAAGCCTGCAGGCGTGCTTCTTCCAGTTGAATATTCTTTTCTGCCAGCGTGATGAGATTCTTACGTAATCGTGTCGTGGCCATATCAACATGTCGCTGGAGTTCTCTTTGCGAGGCGGAAATAGCCTCAGCCATGGTATTGAAGCCTTCCTCCAGGGTAGCCAGTTCACCCGTAGATGTAACCTCTACACGGGCCATCATTTGACCATTCTGCAAGGCATCAATAGCCTCTTTAAGGCGAATAATGGGCTGGGTGATACGGCGGCTCAGGCGTATACCGAGGAGGATGCAGAATAATAATCCCGAGAGGCTAATAAGCAGGCTATTGCGAAGGATTTGAGCATTTTTTTCAATCACTCTGCTGGGGGTTAAATTAACCTGAACCCAGCCAATAATCTGTTTTCCAGATTCGGGTGAGGCAAGTTGGTTTTCGGAAAAGTCTTCAATAGCGACGCTGCTTTGATAAACCGGTTCGGTAAAGGAAAGGTTCGCATAGCGGTTAGGCAGCAATGTGGCATGGTCAGAGACTGTGCGGACAAGAACGCGCCGGTTTTTATCCATAATAGTAATGGCATTGACACCGGGTTCTTCGAGAAATTTGGTGGCTAGCAGGCGCAGCAGGTGATTGTCGCCGGTAAATATTCCAAATTCGGAGATGGGAGCCAGATGTCTTGCCAATTGTTGGCCCTGTTGTCCGAGTGTTGCATCGGCATCATCAATACGTGTCTGAATAATATAGATGGTCAGCAGTAAACTGATAATCAAGACTGGCAGGGTGATCATCAGGATGACCTGAATGCGGATGCCGCTACTTTTCCACTCGCTCATTGGGCGATTGCTTTTGCAGAAGAGGGGGGGATATCGGCGAGCAGATCGTTGCGAATCTGTTCCTTGCTTTTGAGTGTCATACTGAGTGAGCGGGCAACACTATTGTTGATCGATATTGTGAAGTCTGCAGGGTAGTCAGGGGCTGCCAAGTGATGACCAACAGTTTTAATCGCCGTGAGGAAATTACTGGCAACGCGGGCGGCATGGCGGGCATTCTGTGCCGGTGTTGTGTAGATAGCGGCAAGAGCACCGGCATCGACATAACTACGCGAAAAACCCAGTACAGGCGTCTTGCGTAGATAGGCCATGTATAATAACCACTTGGCATGATTGGGCGTCATGATGTCATGATCCGGCAGGGCCAGAATGACATCGCTCTGACGTGCCAGATAACGAATGTCATTGGCTAACTTTCTTTCGTTAGTGTTGCGTGTGACTAGCGTTATGCCAAGTGCCGAGAAGAGTTTGTTCAAGGTTGGTTCAAGCCTTCGGCTGGATTGACCAAGGAGAATGCCGGTACGCTTGGCCGCGGGTAGCAAGTGATGCAGGAAACGCACTTGACGGGCAAGCGGTTGATCAATAAAGACAGCAGAGAGCTGTTTCTGCTGCACTTGGCCCGCTGTCAGCTCAAGGAAGGTACGCCGCGAAATTAATGTCATGAGAAGAGGGCTGTCGGACCAGTGTTGCAGAGCATAACGACTGGCAGAAATACCCACGGAAATGACCATTTTTCTGTCCCCGGGTATGTCAGCCTTGAAAGGGGCTGTGAGTGATATGACCTTAACGGCGACCCCAGGGTTGTTTTTTTCAAGTTGGCCAACGATGATCTCTGCGACCTTCTGGTAAGGGCGTGCGGACTTACTCAGCAATATTATCAGTTGTGACTTTTCTTGCTTTTCAGCGTGCGATGATGGTGGATAAAGAGCGATGCCGGAAGCTAGCAAACATAGCCATAAGGCGGCCATGTAGGGTTTGTTTCCAACTCTCCTGACAGAGAAAAGATACGCCGGATCCATGTGGCGATTGATAAACATTTGGCAGTATTACATCTGGAGATTGATGCTGACGAAGTAACGCCTGTGAAAGACATTGCTTTTGGACAGTGTTTCGAATGAATTGGTGGTTTCGTGATAAGGGTCGTCAAACAGGTTTTGAATGCTCAGAGCAAAGGAAAATTCACCAAAGCTAACAGGGACTGCCTTGCGTATATAAGCATCAAAGCGGTTATACCCTTCCACGGGGTCACCATCGCCTAACCATGTCATCGGGCTGACCCGATACCAGGCCAGGCTGCCGAGCATGCTGTCGGAAAAATGGTGGCTGAAAAGCATGCTGACAGTGTGACGGGGAATGGAGTTCTGAATATCATCACGGTTAATAATCGTTGTGCTGCCATCAATACGTTTGAGAATGTCGCCTTTGCCTGCCGCATAGCTGTAATTCATGATGATGCGGTTATTGCGGCTGATGCGGTAGTCGAGTCTCAGGTCGAGGCCGCTGCGGTCAAGGTTGCCTGCATTCATCCAGATAAAGGCCCGTTGGTCATTGAATATAAAAGGATCCGGGTATTGAACGAAGGTCGGTGCGGTAATGATATCGGTGATTTGATCATGAAATATCTTGGCCTCGAAATCGAGTCCTTGCAGAGGAAACTGATATAAATAACCGACTTCATACGTCGTTATATGTTCAGGGCGGAGGCCACTCTGGCTATCGAAGCGAATATCGAGTAAATCACCACTATTGAAGCGGATGACACCAAAATGTCGTGCCTCAAGGATGGAGGGCATGCGCGCCGAACGGGTAATAGCCAGACGCAATGTTTGTTTTGCATCGAGGTGATAATTAAAAGCTAGGCGCGGCGAAACCTCTGTTTGACTGAGGTCATTGTTCTCGAGCATGGCGCCAACATTGAGCAGCAGCTTTTCAGCCAGAGGCCAGGCAAGGTGAGCAAACAGGCGTCGGCTGTAGTTATCGACCTCGTCATTACGGCCAAGGTTTGTTGGTGAGCTGAAGCGGTCGGCACGTAAACCAAGACCCCAGATTGCCTGTATGTCATTTTTGAGGTGCAGGGTATGGCGAATTTCAAGATCCTGCCGTGTGGCATGACCACTGAATTGTCCGATGCTAAAAGATTGGTCGGGATTGCCTGTAGTCGCCAGGACGAGGGCGCTGGGAACGCCGAGTAAGGTCGACAGTGGTCCGACGATGCCATCTTCATCACGCCATTCGAGGAAGTTTGTGTAGACCTGGGCATAGACTTCATTGCCATTGTCGAGAGTATGTTGCCAGCGACCAAAGGCATAGTGTGAGCGTGTTTTTTTTACTCGCCGTGGGGCTCCCTGATCA
>JALWQD010000254.1:10091-16476 GCA_026994735.1 Gammaproteobacteria bacterium
CCCTGATCATCGAAGCCGATACCCATCGGCCCTTCTGCATAACCAAGCTGAAAATCGAGGGCATTTCGTTCGGTCGGAAAATAGCTGCCACGATAGCTGATCTGGTCGAGGTTGCGGCCATCATTGACAAAGTCAAAACCGTTGTCTTCACGGTGCATCAGGGTCAAACGTTGCTCGATATTACCGGTAGTTCCGGCGATACGAAGAATTTGCCGATGACTTTCATTGCTACCTTCTGTGGTGCCGATATAGAGCCCCTGATCCTGGAAGGGTTGGCGGGTAATGAAATTGATGGTGCCAGCAAAAGCATTGGTACCATCGATGGGGGTATTGCTGCCGCGAACAACCTCGATTCGTTCGATATCTTCAAGGGTCAAGCCGAGGTGATTCCAATCGATAATAGAAAATAACGGTGAATAGGCGGAACGGCCATCAATGAGCAGTTGCATCTGTCGGGGGAAGGTTGAGCTTTGGCCGTGATAGGTGACTGCAAACTGATTGCCCGCCGCATGGCCTACCTGAAAACCGGGAACCAGGCGCAGCAGATCGACAACTTCGGTGGCTCCGGAAGCAATGATTGTTTCGCGGTCAATGATCGTCGTTGCTGTCGGCACCTCATTGGCTGGCTGTGACAAATGGGTGGTGCTGAGGATGATAGGTATGGGGGCGAAGAAGTCGTCCTCCTCTGCTGTTGGTGTTTCATGAGCAGAGACAAGCTGTGACAGCGTAAGGGCAAAAATCAACGGTATTATTAGATTAGTCATGGTTGGCATATTGTTGGGCGATGATGACTGCCTGGGTTCGATTGCTGGCACCAAGGGTCTTGAGGATTGATGTAATGTGGACCTTGACCGTGTTTTCAGAGACATTGAGATGGCGGGAAATGTCTTTATTGGTCAAGCCGCCAGCGATCAGCTGTAAGACTTCTTGCTGGCGAGCAGTCAGTCGTGACAAAGGATTTTCCTGGTCGGGGGTTGAGCCTGTCAGGCGGGTGCCTGCATGGGCGTTTTGTTCAAGCAACGAAGGTGGAATATACGTACCACCGGCAAGAACCCGTTGTACTGCAGCAATGAGTAGATCATGGGGCGAACTCTTGGAAATAAAGCCAGCAGCACCATGGTCGATTGAGCGGCGCATAGTGACCAGGTCATTACAGGCCGAGAGGATGATGACCGGCGTGTCGGGCATGTCGGCGGTCAGTCTGTCGAGGATGTCAAAGCCGCTGGCATCAGGCATAAAATAATCGAGGAGGATCAGATCAGCCGAGTCATCCTGACGGGTTATCATTTCCAGTTCAGCAGCCGTTGCCGCTTCTGCAATTGTGCTGTCAGGGAAAGCAGACGCGATGGTTTGTCGAATCCCGGTTCTGACGAGAGGGTGGTCATCCGTGATAATTATTTTCATTGCAGGCACGCCATCTAATTTGGAGATATTTTGCGTTTGGCCCTTATCTTACAGTATTTCCTTACATGATGAGCGTTATGGGTGGATTAGGGCCTTGGTAAGTCGCCAGAGAGACCAATTAATGCTCGCAGGCGTGCTATAAGCGGCGATGCTTACCCATAAGGGTACGGTTCCCAAAGCCGGTGACTATTAAATATTTTCGGTCTGGCGTGTGACATCGACGTAGAGTGTCAGTCGTTGTCCAGGTTGGAGATAGCGTCCCTTTGGCAAATCGTTCCAGTTGCGCAGTTGTGATATCCGGACACGAAACCGCTGCGATATGCGTGCCAGAGAATCTCCTTTTCTGACCGTATAGCGAATACGGCGGGTTGTATTTTTGCGTGCGCCTGACAGGTCAAGAGGTGTTTTGATCGCTGCTGTTTTACGTTGCCAGATGACCAGTTTTTGTCCGGGTTTGAGTATATCTCGAGGGGAGAGGCCATTCCAGCGCGCCAGTTGGCGAACCGTTACCTGGTATTTGCGTGACAGATCCCAGAAGGTGTCACCCCTGCGGACTCTATGGATGGTTTTCTTTTTTGATGAGCTTGCCGGGGCACGGGCCTTGATCCGTTTCAGTCGTTGACCGGCTGTCAACGTATACTGCTGAATGCTTCGTGTGGCGACAGGGATAATGAGGTTTTTGCCAGCACGAATCATATGCCCGGCTATTTTGTTCACCCGTTTTAATACCTTGACAGTCGTGCGATATTTCTGGGCGATGTGACCCAGTGTCTCACCGGGGCGGATACGATGTCTCTGCCAGCGGATACGCTGGGCACGGGGTAATTCTGTCAGAGCATGTTTGAATCCCTCCGCTTTTGCCAGTGGCAGCAATAGCCGGTGAGGACCATCCGGGTCAGTGGCCCAATGGTTAAAGGCCGGGTTAAGGCGATAAATTTCCTCAAGGGAAATGTCCGCAAGCTCAGCTGCCAGGGCAAGGTCAATTTGTGCGTTGATGTCGATAGCGGCAAGATAAGGTTTGTCAGGTATTGATGTCAGTTTGATATCAAAACGGGCGGGGTTTTCAACAATAGCCCTCAAGGCCAGCAATTTAGGCACATATGCGCGGGTTTCGCGCGGTAATTGGAGATGCCAGAAATCAGTGGGTTTTTGTCGCCGCTTGTTTTTGCGTATGGCCTTGCGCACAGTGCCAGAGCCTGAATTATAGGCAGCTAGCGCTAATTCCCAGTCGCCATTGAATTCCCTGTTCAGTTGTTGCAGGTAATCCAGAGCCGCATTTGTTGATGCCAGTATGTCCCGTCGGCCGTCATACCACCAGTTTTGCTTGAGGCCAAAGCGTCTCGCTGTCGCGGGGATGAATTGCCAGATACCGGCTGCGCGGCCATGCGAGTAGGCAAAAGGCTGAAAAGCACTTTCAACTATCGGCAGCAGGGCAATTTCCATCGGAATGCCACGTGCGTCGATGGCTGAAACAATCAGATGGAGATAGGGCCTGGCACGCTCTATCGTGCGGTCAAAATAGCCTTGGTGATGACTATACCATTCTGCTTCCAGTTTGACCCGACGGGGCAGTTTGTCTGACATCAGGAAGCCATTGCGTATGCGCGACCAGATATCGGTTTCGGACTTGGGCACTGGTGTCGGGAGGGTTGTTTCAGCGCTGGCGCGAGAGTTTTCTGGCGTTCCCGTGGTCGGTGATTCAGCGAGCGTTTCATTGAGAGAAGCTTGCAGGTCTGGATCCGGCAAGGCAATGTGGGTGCGAAACTTACCCCAGAGAATGGCAATTGTTTCCACTGTTTCTTCGTCAGGCAGCCTTGCCTCGGAGGGCCCTGTGACAGCAGGCATGTATTCAATCGAGGCTTCTTCAGTTGCTGGTTGCTGAATGCCAGCCGGTGTGGCACAGCCAGTGATTAGCAATAGTGAACAGATGACAGCCAGATAGCAGCGGGCGCTGCCGCTAAGGCAAAGATTTTGCTTGAGAATATTCATGTCTGGCCATTATAACGGCATTTCGTGCAGACGGTCGATATCCTCATGGGAAATAAATAGTCAGAATCTGCGTCAAGTGGGTGATCAGCGTGCGCACAAGGGTGAGAAAATTGACGCTTCAAGTTCATGATTGGGGACTTTGTGGTGTTTTTCAAATGTTACCCTGGCAGCATGCATTATTGGCCTGATACCGTTTTGTTGACATTATCACGGTCAGATTTAGCTGCCATAGCTTCACGTTTCTGGCGCACATCAAGGGCGGCAACACGATAGGCCTCCGCCAGGGTTGGGAAATTGAAGATATTTTCTACTAGTTCATCAACACGCATGGCCTTGAGGATAGCAATCTGACCAATGTGAATTAATTCTGCAGCACCTTCGCCGGCAATGTGTACACCGAGGATTTGGCCCGTATCAGCAGCGACGACAAGTTTTAGCAGGCCATCTTGAATGCCTGAAATTTGCCCCCGGGCAATTTCTTCAAAGAGAGCACTACCCGTGACGATGGCGCCATATTCTGCCCGTGCGGCTTCTTCGCCAAGCCCGACAGCGGCCATTTCAGGGATAGTGAAAATGCCTACAGGAATTGTTCGTGAGAGATGGGCCGAGGGTTTTCCGAGGGCGTGTCTAACAGCTTGACGCCCTTGTTCCATTGATGTCGAGGCAAGCGCAGGAGGGCCAATGATGTCGCCAACAGCATAGATATGGGCAACGGCTGTACGGTAATGGTCATCGACGGCTATCAGCCCGCGCGGTGTTGTCTGGATGCCGGTATTGTCGATGTTCAGGGTTTCTATATTGGCAACCCGGCCAAGCGCAAAGAGAACCTTTTCACTGCAGAGTATCTGACCATTACTGAGTGTACAGCTAACGCCGCTGACATGATCGACCCTCATTTCGTCAACACTCATGCCCGGGATATAGCGGCCGTTGAAGTTTTCCAGGGTGCTGACATAACGCTCTGTGAGCTCTTTCTCGAGAAACGACAGAGGTCTGTTGCCCTTATCAATAATCGTCACCTGCGAACCGAGTACTGCCAGCATGGACGCATATTCTGTGGCAATGACGCCGGCGCCCAGGACAATCATCGATTCCGGCACATAGATCATCGACAGGATGGAGTCGCTATCGTAGACATGTTCATGATCAATGAGAACATTATCGGGGTTACGTGGGCGCGAGCCGGTGGCGATGATAATGAAGTCGGCAGTCAGTAATTCTCGCTGCCCATTGGGTTGAATGATTTCGAGCGTATGTTCATCGATAAAGCCTGCCTGACCATGCCGGTATTCGATGTCATTGCGCTCGATTTGGCGGAACATATAATCACTGTGTGCTTGAACAACAGATTGTAAATGATTGAGAAGGCTTGGTATTTGTATTTCACTGTCCGACTGTATACCTGCCGCTTCACAATGTTGTTGAATCTGTGTTAATTGCAAGATGCGCTCGCGCAATGTTTTGCTGGGGATAGTGCCACGATGGACGCAGGCCCCACCAATCTGCTGGTCACGTTCAATGAGCGTGACACTGTGGCCTTCTTTAGCTGCCTGAATGGCCGCTTTTTGGCCCGCCGGTCCACCGCCAATAATGACAAAATCAAAATGCCGTGTTTGTTGTGCATTCATCGCAGGGCCTCGACAGTCTCCTGTATCTGCTCGATCTTGCCAAAGAGTGCAGAGACATCATCAGGATAAAGATTGAGTTCGGCCAGAATCGGTAGTTCGCGCAGGGCGTCTTCATCAAAATGGTCGTCATCGATCAGAGCTGTGGCGAAGGCATGTGCACAATTGACAATCATGGCATCGCGAGCAAAGGATTGGGCCTGCTGGTAATCCTGATAGTAGGCAATCGCTTCGCAGGCCGGATCGGGCAGTGCCCAGGCGCAAGCGAGGACAGTGCCAACTTGTACATGGAACGAATCCATCAGCTCATAGAGACTGTCATTGTCGGACTGGCTGCCTCTGGCTTGCTCGATATCCACTAATGCTTGCAGACATGTCGGCTTGCCGATTTCGTGCAGCAGACCGCAAAGAAAGGCCGATTCAACATTGTAGCGTAGTGCCCGTGCTATCTCGCGCGCCCAGGAAGCACTGGCGAGAGAATGGCGCCAAAGGTTTTCGAGAGTTTTTTCATGACCGCGGACATTAAACAGCTGTGCTTTGACGACCATTGCCAGAGCAATTTCGCTGATCGTCCGCTGGCCAAGACGAGCGACTGCTTGTTGCAATGAGACAATCTTGCGTGTGCCCATATAGGCTGGTGAGTTAGCGACCTGCAGCAGGTGGGCGGCAAGTGATTGGTCACTGTGGATCAATTTCGCTAAATCAGCGGCATCTGTTGATTCATCGCGTACCATCGACAGGATCTGGTTGGCGACTTCCGGTAATATGGGCAGGTCGAGTTGTTGATCATCGATGACCTTTTGCAGCGATGAGCGCAGCGGTTCCGTGGTTGTGGTTGACTGCGTCAGGCCCTGAGCAATTGATGACATGGTAATTTAGCCTCTTTTTTCATGGTGTTAATAATGCAAGCCCTGTTTTTGCCGGCAATAACGGGGCTGACCGTAACCGGTATCCATACCGAAGTTGTCGACCTTTTCTTAAGAGGCCTTTAATAGGGTTAGGCCGTGAATTTCCGTGAGCACAGTCGCAAAAGGGGTTATGAGTCACCAATACAGTGGTGGAAGTGTTCTTGGAAAGAAGTCTCTGAGGCGATGAGTTATCTGTTGATGTTCTATTAAATCAATGGCTTATTTTGTTTTTATGTATTTTTAGAGAGACCTTGCAGTACCTCTCTTTATGGACGGTACGGCTTGATCCGGTGGCCATTTCTGACATCAAAAGCAACCAAGAAACAGCGAACTCAAGGTTGCCAGTGTTAGAAATCAGGGCCATCAGTGTTGGCGAAATGCTCGCAGCGATACGTGCTATTCTCATCGCTATTCGGAAACCATCGTCCTTTCATCCTGCGGGCGAGCACGGATGAGGCC
>JALWQD010000255.1 GCA_026994735.1 Gammaproteobacteria bacterium
ATCAAAGCCAGACCAGGAACTATCAGCCGTCAGCGCTTCGGTCAGCTCACGCGCACGATCGGAGCGAAAGTTCATGAAAATAATGACGTCACCATCTGCAACCTGAGCAGCTGCGCCCGTCGGCGTATCAATCCTTGTCGGTGCGACAAATTCATCATTCTCATCTCGCGCATAGGCTGCCTTGAGTCCGGCCAGGGCATCGCTGGCCTGATAAGCAGCCTTGCCTTTGGCAATTAACTGGTAGGCCTGCTCAACTCGATCCCATCGCTGGTCGCGGTCCATTGCATAATAGCGTCCGCAGATGCTCGCTACCTGACCCTGCCCAAGGGTATCAAAAAGGGTCATCAACTTGCGCAACGAAGCTTCGGCACTGCGCGGCGGCGTATCCCTGCCATCGAGAAAAGCATGCATATAAAGCTTCGGTACCTGGCGGGCAACAGCCAGCCGCAACATGGCAAAAATGTGCTCCTCATGACTATGTACCCCCCCTGTCGACAACAAGCCCATGATATGGACCGCAGAGTGGTTACGACGCGCTGTTTCCAGAGCCTCTACGAGCACTTCATTACTGGCCAGGCCATCTTCATCCACTGCCCGCGCGATGCGCGTGAACTCTTGATAAACGACGCGGCCAGCGCCAAGATTGAGATGCCCGACTTCAGAATTGCCCATCTGCCCATCAGGAAGGCCAACATAAGTACCCGAACCCTGAATCAGGCAATGCGGACGTTCCGCCCAGAGCTTGTCCCAGGTCGGTGTCTTCGCCTGCGCGATAGCATTGTTGTCCGTTTTATCACTGAGACCCCAACCATCGAGAATGATCAGTGCCGCAGTTGCTATGGTCGTCTTACTGTTTGTCATTTCTTATCCGCTCAGCAACCGCTGAATCTTTCAACCATGCCCGGACATTCATCGCCACGCGAAGCGTCCGGGCGCCTTCAGTGCCAGTTCCAGGCGGCAGCAAGTCTATCATCAAATGCGCCTGCCAGGCTTGCGCTCTATTGACGCGTATCTCACAACGAAAGATCTCTCTCGACCGCCATTGTCCTGTCAGCCACAGCCGCAATCCTGTCCAGAATCAAGCGACCATAACGCTCCAGCTTGTTTTCACCGATGCCATGGACAGTCGCCAGAATAGCCAGGTCGCGGGGTTGCTTGCGTGCCAGATCGAGCAAGGTTGCATCATGAAAAATAACATAGGGCGGCATACCCTGCTGTGCCGCCAGTTCGATGCGCAATTCACGCAAGGCATCAAAAAAGACTGTCTGTCCGGCATCGAGTGGCAACGATGAACGGGTGGACTTAATAACCTTCTTGCGCCGTTTCTCCAACTGCCGCAAAACAATCCGCTCTTCCCCACGCAAGAGGGAACGACACTGCTCAGTCAAACGCAGAGCACCGTATGCTTCGAGATCAACATCCAGGTATGCGCGTGAAATCAACTGCCGAAAAAGTTCTTTCCATAGCGATTCACTATATGCCTGGCCAATGGCAAAGGTCGACAAACGATGATGGCCGTTGGCGATGATTCGGTCATCATGACGCCCCCGCAGGACTGAGACCAAATAGTGCACACCAAAACGCTGGCCGCAGCGATAGACACAAGACAAGGCCATCCGTGCAGCTTCTGTCGCATCCCAAGTTTCCGGTGGTTGGCGACAATTGTCACAGTTACCACAAGCAGCCGTCAGGGTTTCATCAAAATAAGCCAGCATCCGCTGACGCCGGCAAGCGTGCATTTCACAAAGACCGAGCATTGCTTCAAGACGCTGTCGAGACTGGCACTTGAATGTCTCGCTGCCCTCACCTGCGGCCAGCATCTGCCGCAAAGTAATAACATCCTGCAATTGAAAACACATCCAGGCATCGGCCGGTGCGCCATCACGGCCAGCACGTCCTGTCTCCTGATAATAGGCTTCGATACTGCGCGGCAGATTGAGATGGGCGACAAAACGAACATCCGGCTTGTCAATGCCCATACCAAAAGCAATGGTGGCGACGATAACAACCCCCTCTTCACGCAGAAAACGCTCGTGGTGACGTTGCCTGACAGTATCTGCAAGACCGGCATGATAAGGTAATGCCAGACGACCACGCTGACTCAGCCATGCCGCGACTGCTTCAACCTTTCGCCGCGATAAACAATAAACAATACCGGCATCCTGAGGGTGATTCTGTTCGAGGAAGCGCCATAATGCCTCACGACTGTTCTGCGATGACTGGATTGCATAGTGAATGTTCGGACGATCGAAGCTACTGATAAAAACCTGTGCTCCCTGAAGCCCCAGCTGTGTACTGATTTCCTCCCGCGAACTGACATCAGCCGTCGCCGTCAAGGCAATTCTCGGCAACTCTGGAAAAATTTCCTGCAGGCGTCCTAGTTGTCGGTATTCAGGGCGAAAATCATGTCCCCACTGAACAACACAATGAGCCTCATCAATGGCCAGCAATGCCAATTTAACGCGCGCTAACAGCGCCAGTGTGCGGCTACTGAGCAACCGTTCGGGAGCAACATAAAGCAGGTCAAGATGACCGCCAACTAGCTCTTCTTCCACTTGACGCTGGATATCGGCAGTCAGTGCCGAATGCAGGCAAGCGGCTCTTACGCCAAGCTGACGAAGCGCATTGACCTGATCCTGCATGAGTGCGATCAGGGGCGAAACCACAACCCCGACACCCGGCAACAATATTGCAGGTAACTGATAGCATAGGGATTTTCCGCCCCCTGTTGGCATCAGGGCAAGGACGTCCTCGCCAGCCAAAAGACGGCCGATAATAGCCTCCTGGGAGTGACGAAAATCATTGTAACCGAAGGTCTGCTTGAGTACCTGACGCGCACGCGCAATCGTTGCCTGCACAGCCGTCATGACGGAACAGGCCGTGACCATTCAGTCAGGCTCGTAGGGAGCAGCAAGACGACAGGCAGCGCAGAAGCAGAATAAAGGGTCATTAAGCCAGGCCTCAACATCGCAATCTCCCTCATGAGGAGTGTTTTAACTGCCTGCTAAACGGCGTCGCCACTATCAAGTGCGATATTCAGCATTAATACGAACATAATCATAAGAGAAATCACAGCTCCAGATACGGCACCGCGCCGGCCCCCGCCCGAGCACAATACGGACAACGATTTCGTCCGCAGCCATCACCGCCACACCCATCTCTTCCTTATAATCAGCAGCCCGTTGCCCCTGACGGACAATACAAACATCACCAAGGTAAATATGCACCCGAGAAACATCAAGATCGACCAAACCCGCACGCCCCACAGCTGCCAGTATCCGTCCCCAATTGGGATCACTGGCAAAAAAAGCCGTTTTTACCAAAGGCGAATGAGCGACAGTAAAAGCCACCTGACGACAAGCCTCTACATTTTCGCCGTCCTCAACATCAATCGTGATAAATTTTGTTGCCCCTTCACCATCGCGAACAATCTTGCCGGCCAGCTCGATACAAAGATCAGTCAATGCCAGCTGCAGTTGCTGACAGCGGGGATCGGCAAGCGAGGTAATCGGCGCCCGATCAAGCTGGCCAGTGGCCATCAACAAGCAGGCATCATTGGTTGAAGTATCACCATCGACGGAAATGGCATTAAAAGAAACCGCCACGGCTTCCTTGAGCATAGCCTGCAAAACAGTGTTTTCAACCGCCATGTCAGTACTGACAAAGGCCAGCATGGTAGCCATATTCGGGTGAATCATACCCGACCCCTTGGCCATCCCGGTCAACGTCACTGTTTGACCATCAATGGTCACCTTGCGGCTGACAAGCTTAGCAACGGTATCCGTGGTCATGATCGCTTCTGCTGCCGCGGACCAAGCATCATTCGCCAGCGCATCGACCGCAGCAGGGAGTAATTTGCATATACGTTCTGCCGGTAAGGGCTCACCGATAACGCCGGTAGAGAAAGGGATCACCTCTTGCGGCTGACAAGCGGCAATTTTCGCCAGTTGCTGGCAGCACAAAAGAGCTGCAGACAAGCCCTCTTCACCAGTGCCGGCATTCGCATTTCCGGAGTTAATAAGCAGATAACGCGGCGTCGTTGCAGCAAGATGTTGCTTGGCCACCAGTACCGGTGCGGCAGCAAAAGCATTGCTGGTAAAAACAGCGGCCACAGTTGCCGCCTCGGCGATAGCAATCACCACCAAATCATTGTTTGTTGTCCCCGCTTTAACACCGGCGGCAACACTCGCCAGACGAATCCCGCTTATTGGCAGTCCGCTTGAATCAACTGATACGGCCATGACATTGCTTGTATTTCTTGCCCGAGCCACAGGGACAAGGTTCGTTGCGGCCAACCTTACGCCCTTCCCGCACCAATGGCTGCTTGGGTGTCGCCCCTTCGCCCGCAGCTTCTGGCTCGCCCATTAAATTGACTTCGGCATGGTGGCAGGCCCTTT